>BEHO01000176.1 GCA_002898915.1 bacterium HR12 | reverse complement strand
GACCCGCGTGCGCCGGGCCGCCGGGACGATCGAGGTCCTCCACACGTTGAACGGCACGGCCACGGCGATCGGCCGCACGCTCATCGCGATCCTCGAGAACCACCAGCGGGCCGACGGCTCGGTCGCCCTGCCCGCGGCCCTCCACCCGTACCTCCCCGAAGGGCTGCGGGAGCTCCGCCCGCGGACCTAGCTGCGCCCGGCGGCTCAGCCTCCCCCGAGCGGCGGTCGATACCTCGTAGCGTGGAGGCGCGCGTGAACGAGCTCTCGGAGGGGGGAGGGCGGCGACCGCCGGCTGGTCTCGACGAGGCCTCCATCGCCGCCTTCCGGAACCTGCCCATCCCCCTCCTGGTCTACGACGTGGAGACCCAGGAGATCCTGGTCGCGAACCCCGCGGCCTGCGAGCTGTTCGGGTACGCGGCGGAGGAGCTCCGGTCGATGCGGATCGAGGACCTCATCGACCCCGCGGATCTGCCGGCCCACCGCGCCACCGCCGCGGACCCTGGCCCGCGGTTCCGCCTGTGGCGCGACCGGCGGAAGGACGGGACCACGATCTGGGTGGAGGCCGCGTCGGCGGAGATCCCCTTCGGCGACCGTCGGGCGCGCCTCGTGGTCTCGGTGGACGTGACCGAGCGGGAGCGGGCCCTCGCGGAGCTCCGGGCGAGCGAGGCGCGGCTGCGCGCGCTCGTGGGCTCCATCGACGAGGTCCTCTTCGAGTTCGACCGGGCGGGCACGTGCCTCGGGATCTGGACGGTGAACGAGGCCCTGCTCGTCGCGCCGCGGGAGGAGATGCTCGGTCGGACCGTCGTCGAGCTCGTCGGGGAGGAGCGCGGGCGCCCCATCACGGAGGCCATCGCGCGCGTGATCGACACCGGCCGGCCCGAGACGATCGAGTACGACGTGGATCTCGCCGACGGGACCCACTGGGCGCTCGCGCGGATCGCCCCCATCGCCGGACCCGAGGGTCGCCCCCGCACGGCGTCCTTCCTGGCACGGGACATCACGAGCCGGGTCCGGGCCGAGCAGGAGCTGCGCCGGGCCGAGGAGCGCTGGCGGACGCTGGTGGAGCAGCTCCCCGCCGTGGTGCTGGTGGAGCGCCCGAGCCCCGACCCGCGCGAGATCCTGGTCGAGTACGTCAGCCCCCAGATCGAGCCGCTCTACGGCTACACGGCGGAGGAGATCCGGAGCGACCCCTCCCTCTTCTTCCGGACCCTCCACCCGGAGGACCGCGAGCGGGTCATCGCGGCCAACGCCCGGGCCGAGGAGACCGGGGAGCCCTTCGACGAGACCTACCGCGTGGTCCGCAGGGACGGGCGGGTGGTCTGGGTGCGGAGCACCTCCCGGCTGATCCGCGACGCCGAGGGTCGTCCGCAGGAGTGGGTCGGGGTGGAGATGGACGTCACGGCCCAGATGGAGGCGCAGGAAGCGCTCCGCCTCGCCGAGGAGCGCTACCGCCTCGTGGTGGAGAACGCCTGGGACCTGGTCGTGCTGGTCGCGCCCGACGAGCGGATCGTCTACGCGTCGCCCCGGCACCTCGAGGTCCTCGGCCGTTCGCCCGAGGAGCTCGTGGGCCTGAGCGCGTTCGCCTTCCAGGACCCGGAGACGGCGGCGGCGGGCCGGGCGGCCTTCCGCCGGGCGGTGGAGCGGAAGGAGCCGGCGCCGGGGCAGCGGTTCACGGTGCGGCGGCGGGACGGGAGCACGGTGGTCCTGGAGGGGGCGGGATGGCGCCCCATCCTGGACGAGCGCGGCGAGGTGAGCCTGGTCCTCGGCATCGCCCGGGACGTGACGGACCTCGTGCGCGCCGAGCAGGAGCGACGGGAGCTGCTCGCGCGGCTCGTGAGCGCCCAGGAGGAGGAGCGGGCGCGGATCGCCGCCGACATCCACGACGACCCGGTCCAGGCCATGGTCGCCGTCGCGATGCAGCTCGATCTGCTGGCGGAGGAGTGCGAGGGGAGTCCGGCCCTGGCGCGCGTGCGGCGCCTCCGGGACTCCGTGGGGCGCGCCGTGACGCGCCTGCGCACCCTCCTCTTCGAGCTCGCCCCGCCCTCGATCGAGGCGGGCCTGGCGCAGGCCGTGATGGAGCTCGGGGCCCGGGATGACGGGCTCGGGTTCGCGCTCTCGGTGGAGGATCGCTCGGCGCGGGAGCTCCCGATGGAAGCGCGGACCGCCGCGTTCCGCATCGTCCAGGAGGCGCTGACGAACGTGCGCAAACACGCCCGCGCGCGGCACGCGTGGGTCCGGATCGCGGACGAGGACGGCGGGGTGCGGATCGTGGTGGAGGACGACGGCGTGGGCATCCCACCCGGTGGGGTGGAGGTCTCGCCCGGCCACTTCGGGCTGCGGAGCATGCGCGAGCGGGCGGCGCTGTTCGGCGGCCGCCTGGAGGTGGGTCCGCGCCCCGAGGGGGGGACGCGCGTGACCGCGTGGCTCCCTCAGGCCTGATCGGCGTGGAGCCCGAGGGTCCGGAAGGTCTGGAAGGCGAGGTCCGCGTAGCGGCGCTCGAGCGCCTCGAGCCGCTGGAGCGTGGCGCGCTGCTCGGTGACGTCGAGGGTGACGCCGTGCCAGTAGCGGGGGCGTCCGACGTCGTCGCGGACGAGGACCGCGCGGCTGTGGAGCCAGAGGACCCGTCCGTCCTTGGCGAGGATCCGGTAGACCTCGTCGAAGGGCTCGCCCGTCTCGGCCGAACGGGCGCTCGCCGCGAGCACGCGGGAGCGGTCGTCGGGGTGCAGGATGCGCTCGAAGTGGAGCGGGTCGCCCAGCATCTCCTCCGGGGTGTACCCGGTGATGGCCTCGACCTGAGGCGACACGTACCGGAGCCGGCTCTCGTCCGGTGAGTGGCCCACCTCCTCCACGTACACGATGGCCGGCAGCTGCTCCACCAGGGTGCGGTACCGCTCCTCGGCCTCGCGAGCCTCCGCCTCGGCCTCCTTGCGCGCCGTGATGTCGAGCATGAAGCCCTGGAAGAGCCGGGGACGGCCGTCCGCGTGCCGGGCGACGAGCACGGCCTCGTCGTGCACCCAGACGATGTGTCCGTCCTTGTGGAGGTAGCGGTACTCCTCGCGGAAGGGCTTGCCGGTCGTCTCGGAGCGGAGGGTGGCCGCGATGATCCGGCGGCGGTCGTCCGGGTGGAGCCGTGACATCCAGAAGTCGGGGTCCCGGTGCCACTCCTCGACCGTGTAGCCGAGGAGGTCGGTGATCCGGGGGCTCGTGTAGGCCTCCAGGAGCCCCTCGCCGACCCCCCACGTGTAGGCCACGGCGGGCAGCTGCTCGGTGAGCAGGCGGTACCGGCGCTCCGCCTCGGCGAGCACGGCCTCCGCCCGGCGCCGCTCGGCGACCTCCAGGGAGAGGAGCACGTTCGCCTCCTCCAGCTCCGCGGTCCGCTCGGCGACGCGGCGCTCGAGCTCGGCGTGGGCCCGGCGGAGCTGCTCCTCGGCGTCCTTCAGCTCCGTGATGTCGAGCTGGATCCCCTGCCAGTAGAGGGGCGTCCCGTCCGCATCCCGGACCAGGGTGGCGACGTCCCGGAACCACACGGCTCGGCCGTCGGCCGCGATCAGCCGGTACTCCCGGCTCCAGGGCTCCCCGGTCCGGTTGTGCTCGTCGAGGGCGGCGAGCGCGGGCTCGCGGTCGTCGGGGTGGAGCAGCTCCATCCAGATGTCGGGCTGGTCGAGCCACTCCTGGCGGGAGTAGCCGAGGGCCCGCTCGACCTGGGGGCTCACGTAGATGGTCCGTCGGTCGTCGTCGGGGGCGACGAGGTACACGATGGCGGGGAGGTTCTCGACGAGCGCCCGGTACTGCTGCTCCGCGCGGCGCAGCTCCTCCTCGTGCAGCTTCTCCTCCGTGACGTCGTAGAGGACCCCCTGCCAGAACAGGGTCTCCCCCCGATCGTCGCGGATCGGCAGCGCGCTGTCGCGGATCCACACGATCCGGCCGTCGGCGGCGACCATGCGGTACTCGCACTCGAACATGTCCCCCTGTTCGCGCGCCCGTCGCCACTCCTCGGCGATGCGGTCGACGTCGTCGGCGTAGACCTGGCGGTACCACTGCGAGGGGTCCCGCAGGTACCGCTCGGGCGGGTACCCCAGGAGCTGCTCGACCTGGGGGCTCATGTAGAGGGTGTCCGGCCGCTGCTCGTTCGTGTCGATGTAGACGACG
>BEHO01000175.1 GCA_002898915.1 bacterium HR12 | reverse complement strand
TTCAGCAGGATCGGGAGGTCGTTCGCCCAGGTCGCTTGGCGCACGCCGAACGGGTACACGGCGTGCGCGAGGCCATCGGGCGTGAACGCGATGACCTGTGCGGCGTGGCTCACGCCGTAGCCCCCGCTCCCCGTGGACTCCTTCTGCGCCACGGGCACGTTCGCGGCGATCTGCGCTGCCGCGAGCTGTTCGGGCGTCCCGGTCAGGCCGATGAAGGCGCTGCTGAAGTTGTCGAGCCAGCGGCGGATCACGCTCGGCGAGTCGCGCTCGGGGTCCGTCGTCACGAACACGACCTTGACCCGGTCCCGGACGGTCGGCATCGAGTCCAGGGCCGCCGCGATGGTCGCCATGTGCGCGGGGCAGATGTCGGGGCAGCTCGTGTAGCCGAAGTACAGGAGGGTCAGGGAGCCCGCCGTCTCTGCCTGGAAGTCGAACGGGCGGCCGGAGGTGTCGGTGAGCGTGAACTCCGGCTTCGTCTGCGGCTGGGGGAGGTAGACGCCCTCGAGGCCGTATGGGTTCGAGACGGAGCTCTCCCGATCGGTGACGCCGGGGGTCGGACCGCGTGCGGCGGTGCACGCGGTCAGGGATAGGGCGAGGAGCGCGGCGGTTGCGGCCGCTCGCCGGACGTGGGTGGTGGACATGGAATCTCCTCCTCGAGGACGTTGGCGGATGGACGGCCCGATCGCCGTCCCGAGAGCCGACGCCCCGCACCGGATCCGCCAGAGGGACGCCGCTCAGGGACGGAGGATCGGCTTGTGTGGGGCCGGCGGGCCTCGAGGGGTCCAGGACGTGAGCGCCGCTGCCGTCGCTCGCACCGCCTCGCGTACGGGCGCGGGAGCCGTGGCGCGGTCCTCGGCTGCACCGATCCTCCGCGGTGCCAGCCCGCGGCCCAGACGCTCCGCGGCGCGAAGCGCCGAGCGCAGGAGGACCGCACCCAGGGCCGCGATCGCGATCTGGAACGCGATGCCGATCGGGAGCAACCCGCCCCTGAGGACCCTGTCGGCCGGAGCTCCCGAGGCCCACCGCTCGCCGATCTCCTGCACGAGGAAGACGGCCACCTGCATCGCCGCGAGGCGGAGGATGAGGGGCACGACCCCCAGCCGGTCGATGGATGGCTCTCCCCCCCAGCCGGCGAGCGCAGAGGAGGAGCACCCCGAACAGGCCCGCCGCGACGCCCAGCCGGCCGGCGGCGTCCAGGTACCCGTGACCCGAGGCCGCGAGGAGCTCCCCAGGTGATCCCGCGGTCACGACCAGGTACGTGGCCGCGTGGCCGGCGATGACGCCTGCGACCGCCAAGCCCAGCAGAGCGGGCAGCAGCGCGGAGGAGCGCGGCTGCCCCGGATGGGCGCCGGTCGCGGTCCCGCCGGTCCTACCCAGGTCGGCCACCCCGCCTCCGCGGTTGATCTGTCCGCCCGCCGCCCCGCGTGGAGCTCCGTACCACGAGGGCCACGCATCCGGCCGCGGTGGCCCACGACAGCCCGAACAGGGGGGCGCCCCAGGGACCCCTCATGAAGCTGGCGGCGACGGGACCGAGCAGCAGGCACGCGAGGGCGATGGCGACCAGCAGCGTGTGGGACCGGCGGTCGATCATCGCCCGGCCTGCCGATCCGGCGCACGAGCCTCGGAGGTTCGGACGGGCCGGAGGGCCGGCCGGCCCAGCATGGCCGCGACGATGAGCCAGGCGATGCCGCTGTAGGCCACGATGTCGCCCGCGCTCACCACCTGCCTGATCGGGGGCCCGATCGGGATCACGTCCGCGAGCGGTATAAGGACATCGCCCGGCCCGGCGAGGTGGTGCTTCAAGCCCGGCTCGCGCCGGAGCTCCTCGCACAGCCCCTCCTGGCCTGAGCGGCGAACCGCATCGCACGACACCGGCATCCCGGCGTTGAACGAGATCACGGCGAGGTTCATGGCCAGCCCGACCACGATGAGGGGGAACCCCGCGAGGCGGAGGTTCCGCCACGCGAAGCCGATGAGCAGGGGATACGAGGCGATCAGCAGTCCCAGCGCCACCGCTCGCGCGCTCCCAGACGAGGGAAGCGGAACCAGTTGCATGGCGAGGGCGACCGGGGCCAGCGCCCACCAGCGGAGGCGGAGCCGCCCCAGGTTCCGGAGCCTGCCTCCGACCGCGTACCCGGCGATCACCGAGCCGAGCATCACGGTGAGCAACAGGCGCATCAGCCCGGCTCCGTGCGGATCGGAGGGAGCACGTCCCGGCGGGTGGTGTGGGGAATCATAGTTCCATCGCTCACTCTCCCCAGCTAGGGTGGCGTCGCCCCTGGCCTCGGCGCCCGGGTCGCTCGCAGATACCAGACCCCGCTGACGATTAGCCCCGCCTCGAGCAGCTTCGTCAGCACGCTCACGCCGGTGATCGGCTCCACCTCCCCTGCCTCGGGTCCAAGGAACGGGATGCCCACCGTTCTGGTCACGGCCCACAGAGCGATGAGCGGCGCGTTCAGGCCGATGCCGATGAGCACGAAGCGTCGATCGGCGTGTCCGACGGCCCCGGCGTCTGTGCGGACCCCTCCGCGCTCATCCCAGCGCCATGGGCGAACCAGGAACACGATGCCGTAGCCGATCTGAACCACCGCGGCGAGCAGGAAGAACACACCGTACCCCCACCACTCTTCCAGGTGCTCCCGAACGTTCGCGCTGTGGATGAGGCCGGCCGCGATGGAGAGCCACGCCAGGGCGGCACGGAAATCGTTCGCTCCCACGGACACCCTGCTCGTGCCAGCTTCCTTGTCCCGCTTCATGATCGCCCCGGTTCGGGCGTTGCGCCCCGGTGGGCTTCCCCGGGTGCTGCCCGACGTCGCAGGAGACGGGCGTCCAGGCGCCCCCCGAAGGCGGGAGATGCAGAGCAACACCGACGGGAGCCAGGTCCCCACAGGCGGAACCGCCCGGGGTTCCGGGGCCTGCCTCCGACCGCACACCCGGCGATCTCCGACCCGAGCATCGCGGTGCGGAACCGGCGCATCAGCGGTCCTCCGTTCTGATGGACAGCGTCTCGAGCGCCGTCCGGATCGCTGATGTCAGAAGGTCGAGATCGCCGACGATCGACGGCGGCGAGGGGTACCGGTCGAGGTCCTCCTCCACGACGGCCTTGGCTTGGAGCCGCGAGGCGGCGACCGTCCGGCCGATCCCCTGGACCGCCGCCGCGATCGTGTGTCGACGGTCGTGCGCACGCGAGGAGAAGACGTCCCGCGCCTCCAGCGGATAGGTCGACACGAGCCCCCGCACCGTGCAGGACCCCGTCACCGCGTCTCGGAGGGATGCCTCCGACACCATCTGCCCGTCGACCTCGATCGTCCGCTCCGCCGCACCGGGGGATGCACCCGACGAGCAGCCCGCGAGGGGTACCACCACCCAGGCGAGGGCGGCGACGATCGGACCCCGAACGGATCCGGAGGCGATCATGTTCCCCCCTCAGCCGAGATCAAGGCGAGGTACCCCTGGAGCTGCTGGATCGTGAGCTCGCCCGCCGCCCGGGACGCGACGTTCCCCCGGGCGTCGATGAACACGAAGAACGGGAACCCGGTCACCCCGTAGGCCTCGGCGGCGCTCCCCTCGTCGTCGTCCACGAGGACGGGCACCGTCCAGCCCTCCCGCCGAAGCCAGTCGTCGGGCGGGTAGTTCGGCTGGGTCGGATCGATGGCGGTCGCCACCGAGTAGAGATCGACGCCGGCGGGCATCCCCTCGCGGTCCAGCCATCCCTGTACGAGGGGCACCTCGCGCTGGCAGTGCGGGCACCAGTGGGCCAGGAAGACGATGACCTTGGGGCGCCCGTCGTCGCCGATGCTGATCGGCCGGCCCTCGAAGTCCCGGCCCTGGAGCGCCGGCGCGGGGAGGCCCACGGCGGGGTCGCTCCCCTCCGCGTAGGCCGGGAGCGCGTCACCGGTCACCGTGACCCGGCCCTCGGGTGCGGGTCGCTGATTCTCGCTCCGACCGGCCGCGACGAGCGCGACGACGCCCGCGACCACCACCGCCCCGACCAGGCCGAGGACCGCGGGGCCGATCCGCCCCGCGCTGCCCACGCGGCGGCGCGACCTGGCGCGGCGTCCCGCGTCGGGGCGCCTGCGGCTCACCTTCCGACGGGTCATCTGGACATCCCCTCCTCCGTGACTCCGTCGAACCCCCCTGCGGAGGGCGCCTCCGCGGTGGAGGGCCCGAGG
>BEHO01000174.1 GCA_002898915.1 bacterium HR12 | reverse complement strand
GAAGGCGTTGTCCAGCGAGAGCATCGGCGCCCGGTGCTCCACCGGCGCGAACAGATCCGCCGGGGCGACGCCGACCCGCTGGGTGGGCGAGTCCGGCGTGACGAGCTCGGGGTACCGCTCCTCGAGCTCGCGGAGCTCCCGCACGAGCTCGTCGTACTCGGCGTCGGAGATCTCCGGCTCGTCGAGCACGTAGTACCGGTACGCGTGGTAGTTGATCAGCTGCCGGAGCTCCTCCACGCGGAGCTTCGCCGCCGCCCGCTCCCGGTCCTCGGTCACGCCGCCACCTCCACCCCGCCCGCGAGGCCGATCCGGTCGCCCCGCACGACGACGCCGCCGCGGACGCCCGGGACGCGCCGCAGGTACGCGAGGGCGAGGCGGAGCCCGTCCTCCTTGGGCAGGATCGCCCGCACCCCGGCGGCGGCCGCCGCGGCGAGCATGCTCGAGTCGGCGAGCACCGCGAGACCGTCGGCGGGGGCCGCCCCGCCGCCGGCGGCGGTGGAGACGCCGAGCCCGCCCCGCTCCGGAGGCACGACGATCGCCACGTGCCGCCCCTCGGCCGACTCCGTCCGGATCGTGAGCTTCTGCCGCTTCCGGGCGGCGATGAAGAAGTCGCCGCCGCAGCCCACCGTCACCTCGTCGAGCTCCCGCGCGAGGAACCGCCCCACGTGGTCGGCCAAGGCGCCGCGGAAGGAGTACATCGGGCCCACGCCGGCCCGGGCCGCCGCCGCCGCCATCTCCCGCACGATCTCCGGAGCGTCGGCTCCCACCTCCACCGGCCGCTTGCTCGTCCGCACCGCCGGGTCCCGCAACGCGTAGGCGTGGAGCTGCTCCCAGAACGAGAGCGCCGCCGCGCGCGTCTCCTCGCCGAGGTCGCCGGCGGCGGTCACGTGCAGCACCATGTCCTGGACCTGGATGTCGAACGTGCGCGGTCGGCGCCGGAGCAGTCTCACGGGTCCTCCTCGGCGCGATGATAGCCGCGCCCGGGGACCCGCCGGTCAGCGCAGGGCCTCGAGGATGCGCCCGCCGCCGAGCACCTCCTCGCCCCGGTAGACGACGACGCTCTGCCCGGGCGCGACGCCCCGCTGGGGCGTCCGGAACTCCACCCGCATCCGCTCGCCCTCGGCCTCGATGACCGCGGGCACGTCCTCGCCCCGGTACCGGATCCGGACCTCCGCCTCGAAGGGCCCCGCCGACGGCGGCTCCCCCGCCACCCACGACACACGGTCGGCGACGAGCCCCCGCCGCGCGAGGAGCTCGCCGGGCCCGACCACGACCCGGTTCGCCGCCGCATCCACCTCGAGCACGTACACCGGCCGGGGACCCGAGACGCCGAGGCCGCGGCGCTGCCCCACGGTGAACCGGGCGGCGCCCCCGTGGCGCCCGAGCACCCGCCCGTCGGGGTCCACGATCTCGCCCTCGCGCAGGAGCTCGGGGGCCACGGCCTCGAGGAACGCGCCGGCGTCGCCGCTCGGCGCGAAGCAGAGCTCCTGGGAGTCGGGCTTGCTCGCCACCGGCAGCCCGAACCGCGCGGCGAGGGCCCGGGTCTCGGCCTTCGTGAGGCCGCCGACGGGGAACACCGAGCGCGCCAGCTGGGCCTGGCCGAGCATGTGGAGCATGTACGACTGGTCCTTCGCCCGGTCGACGCCCCGGAGCAGGCGCCAGCGCCCGTCCGGGCCGCGCTCGGTCCGGACGTAGTGGCCGGTCGCCACGAGGTCGGCCCCGCGCTCCTCGGCCAGGCGCAGGAACGCGCCGAACTTGATGTGGGCGTTGCAGCGGGCGCAGGGGTTCGGGGTCCGCCCGGCGGCGCGCTCCGCCACGAAGTCGTCGATCACGTGCTCGTCGAACTCGAGCGTCATGTCCACGACCTCGAAGGGGAAGCCGACCAGGCGGGCCACGGCCTCCGCGTCGGCCCGCGCGCGGGGACCGCAGCACCCGTGGTCGAGCCCGTCCAGGTGCGCGAGGCGGAGGTGGCAGCCCACGACCTCGTACCCCTGCTCGTGGAGCAGGCAGGCCGAGACGGAGGAGTCCACGCCCCCCGACATCGCGACGAGCACCGTTCCGCGGGATCCCATCACCCTCGATGCTACGGCCCGGGGACCCGCGTCGACGGCGCGGCCCCTCCCTCGGGACGCAGGATCCAGAGTCCGGTCAGCATGTCGCTGGCGAAGACCAGTCCGTCGCTCGAGCGTGCGAACACCCCCCAGACGAGCGGCACGCCGCCGGGGAGCCACGGCGTCGGAGAGGCCCCACCCTCGGGGACGAAGCGACCCACGACGGTCGGCGGTCCCGGGCTCGATCCGGCGAGCGGCGAGAGATCGAGCGCCACCAGGCCGTTCGAGTACCAGGACGCGTAGGCGCGGTCGCCCATCACCCCCCTGTCGTGGATGCTGAAGCACCCGGTCGATCGGGTGAGATCCAGGCACCCCGTCCGCAGCCGGTGCACCTGTAGTCCTGGGCACGGCACAACCTGGGTGGGGCCGGGCAGCGGCCTCGGTATCCTTGCCGCCGACCCGGACGAGAGGGGTACCGATGGACGTGGTGGTGCTCGTGAAGTACGTGCCCGACCCCGCGGGCACACCCAAGCTCGGCGAGGACTTCCTCGTCGTCCGCGAGGGGACCGACGGGACGCTCGACCCCGGCGACGAGTACGCCGTCGAGGCCGGCCTGCGCACCGTCGAGGCCCACGGCGGCGAGGTGACCCTCGTCTCCATGGGCCCGGAGGTCGCGATGACCGCGATCCGCAAGGGCCTGTCCATGGGCGCACACCGGGGGGTGCTCGTCACCGACCCGGCGCTGCGCGGGGCCGACGCCCTGGCCACGGCTCGGGTCCTGGCGGCGGCGGTCGCCCGGCGCCCGTACGACCTGATCTTCACCGGCTCGGAGTCCACCGACGGCTCCACCGGCACCGTGCCCATGGCCGTCGCCGGCATCCTCGGGATCCCCGCGCTCACCTTCGCTCGGAAGGTCGAGGTGGCGGAGGGCGCGGTACGGATCGAGCGGCAGACCGACCTCGGGTACGACGTGATCGAGGCGCCGACCCCGGCGCTCGTGAGCGTCACGGCCAGCGCCGCGGAGCCGCGGTACGCGACCCTGAAGGGCATCATGGCGGCGAAGTCCAAGCCGGTCGAGCAGCTCTCCCTGGCCGACCTGGGGCTGGACGCGGCGGCGGTGGCGCCGACGCAGCGGGTCGTCGGCATCACCCCCGCCCCCTCGAAGGGCCCGGGAGAGATCGTGCAGGACGGGGACGGGGCGGTCGCCCGGATCGTCGACCTCCTCGTCGAGGCGAAGGTGATCTGAGATGGGTGCGGTGTGGGTCTACGCGGAGCTCGGGGCCGAGGGGCCGCTGCCCTCGGCGCTCGAGCTGCTCACGAAGGCGCGCACGCTCTCCGGCGAGGTCGCGGCGGTCGCGCTCGGGCCGGGGGCGACCGCGGCGGCCGAGACCCTCGGTGGCTACGGCGCGACCACCGTGTACGCGGGGGACGATCCGGCCTTCACGGAGGTGGTCGGCCAGGCCGCCGCGCACGCCCTCGCCGGGCTCGTCGCCGAGCACGACCCCTCCCTGATCCTCTTCCCCTCCTCGCAGGAGGGACGGGACGTGGCCGGACGCCTCCAGGCGGCGCTCGGCTCCACGCTCCTCGCCAACGCCACGGACGTGACGGCCCTGGACCGGGCCGTCACCCAGATCTTCGGCGACACGCAGATCGTGGAGGTCGCCCTGGAGGGCCCCGAGCCGCGCCTCGTGCTCATGCGGCCCAAGGTCGTCGCCGCCGAGCCCTCCGGCGGCCGGGCCGAGGTGGTGCCGGTCGGGTCCTCGCTGCCGGCCGACGTCCCCGTCGCCCGGCGCGTCGAACGGCACGCCGAGGCGGCGAGCGGGCCCAAGCTCGAGGAGGCCCGGGTCGTAGTCTCCGGCGGGCGGGGGATGCAGGATCCCTCGAACCTCGCGCTCCTCGACCGCCTGGCCAGGGCGATCGGCAACGCCGCCGTCGGCGCGACGCGCGCCATCGTCGACGCGGGCTGGGTCCCCTACCACCAGCAGATCTGGCAGACGGGCAAGACCGTGAAGCCCGACGTGTACCTCGCCTTCGGCATCAGCGGCGCGACCCAGCACGTGGTCGGCATGAAGGGCTCCCGGCGGATCGTGGCGGTCAACAAGGATCCCGACGCGCCGATCTT
>BEHO01000173.1 GCA_002898915.1 bacterium HR12 | reverse complement strand
GCCTCTGCGGCTGTCGGATGCCCGGCGCCCCGCGCGGGCGCGTGCGGACCGCCGCTTGAGACCTGCCTCCGCACCGCGCTCGCCGGGGCTCCCACCCCTCGTCCGTCCGAGGAAGGAGCACGTATGGCGAGCATCCTCTCCAAGCCGAGACCCGAGCCCGACTGGGACCTCGTCGAGAAGCGCAACTCCATCGAGCGGCTGAAGCGGGAGAAGTTCCCGCTCGACATCCGCGACGAGCTGCCCGAGCTCATCGCGCGCGGGTACGAGGCCGTCTCCGAGGAGGACATCGTCCGCCTCAACTGGTGGGGCCTCACCCACGACAAGCCCAAGGTGGGGACCTTCATGGTCCGCATCAAGGTCCCCGGCGGCCTCCTGCCGCCGGAGCGCCTCCGCGCCGTGGGCCGCATCGCCCGCGCCTACGGCCGGGACGAGATCGAGCTCACCACGCGCCAGGGGGTCCAGCTCCACTGGGTCCGCCTGGACCAGCTGCCGGAGGTCCTGGCCGAGATCGAGGCCGCCGGCCTCACCACCGTGGGGGGCGAGGGGGACACCGTCCGCAACATCACCGGGTGCCCCGTCGCCGGCCTCGACCCCGCCGAGCGCTTCGACGTGCGCCCGGTGATCGAGGCCGCCGCCCGCTTCTTCTTCGGCAACCGCGACTACTCGAACCTGCCGCGCAAGCACAAGTACACGATCACGGCCTGCCCGGCCCAGTGCAGCGCGCCCGAGATCCACGACGTCGCCCTCATCGGCACGTTCCGGGACGGCGAGCCCGGCTTCGCCCTCCGCGTCGGCGGAGGGATGTCGAACACGCCGCGGCTCTCGCGCGACCTCGGCGTGTTCGTGCCGTTCGACGAGGCGATCGAGGTGCTCCGCGCGGTGACCGACGCCTGGCAGTCGGACCTCCGCTACCGGGTCTCGCGGGCCAAGGCCCGGATCAAGTTCATGGTGGACGACCTGGGGCCCGAGGGCATGCGGGCCCGGGTCGAGGAGCGGCTCGGGCGGAGGCTCCCCGACGGCGCGGCCCCCGAGCCCGAGGGCGAGCCCGAGCACCTCGGCCTCCACCGCCAGCGGCAGGAGGGCCTGGTGTACCTCGGCGTGCCGGTGCCGGCGGGCCGGGTCTCGGGCACCCAGCTCGAGGGCCTCGCCGACCTCCTCGAGGACCTCGGTGCCGACGTGCGCGTCACCCGGCAGCAGAACCTCATCGTGGGCAACGCGCCCGAGGACCGGCTGGCGGAGCTCCGGGCGGGCCTGCGCGAGCTCGGGCTCGACCCCGACGTGGGCGACGCCTACGCGCGCTCGGTGGCCTGCACGAGCCACCGGTTCTGCAACTACTCGGTGGCGGAGACCAAGGAGAAGCTGGTCGAGGTCCTCGCCGGCCTCCAGGCCCGGTTCGGCGCGGAACGGATCGCCGGCCTCCGCATCCACATGGACGGGTGCCCCCACGCCTGCGCCCAGCACTGGATCGGCGAGATCGGCCTCCAGGGCACGACCGCCCCGAGCCCCGACGGGCACCGTCGCCTGGAGGCCTACGACCTCACCCTCGGCGGGGGGCTCGGTCCCCGGGCCGGCATCGGGCGCCAGATCCTGCGGCGGATCCCGTCGGAGGAGCTCGAGGCCGTGCTCGCGCGCCTCGTCGAGGCCTGGATCGCCGACCCGACCGCGCCGAGCTTCGGGGCGTTCTGCGACGCGAGGACCGACGAGGAGCTCCGCGCCATCGCGACGGGGGCGCCGGCGGAGGTCGCGGCCGCCGCGGAGGAGGCGGCGACCGGGCCCGTGGTGCGGATCCCCGGCGTGCTGCTGCCCCTCACCGACGGCGCCGACCGGATCGAGGTCGCCGCCGGCACGGTGGGCGAGGCCCTGGCCGAGGTGGCCCGGCGCCACCCGCGGTTCGGGGAGGTCGTGCTCCAGGGCGAGGGGGTGGCCGAGGCCTACCTGGTCGTCGTGAACGAGGAGGACGTCCGGGGCCTCGACGGCCTCGCCACGCGCGTCGGCCCCGGGGACGAGATCACCGTGCTCGTGGCCATGGCAGGAGGTGCCCGCTGATGATCACCGAGGACCGCGTCGTCTTCGACGACCTGGAGATCGGGGAGATCGCCCTCGAGCTCGACGACCGCGAGCCCGAGGACGTGATCGCCTGGGGGCTGGAGGCCCTCGGCGACCGGGTGGTCGTGGTCACCGCGATGCAGGCCGAGGGCATGGTGGTCCTCGACATGGCCGCGCGCCTCCGCCCCGACGTCCGGGTGCTGACGGTGGACACCGGGCGCCTGCCCCCGGCCACCCTGGCCTTCATCGCCCAGGTCCAGGCCCGCTACCCCGAGGCTCGCTTCGAGGTGATCCACCCCGATGAGCGGGAGGTCGAGGCCCTCGTCCGCCGTCACGGGCCGGACGGGTTCCGGAGGAGCGTCGAGCTCCGCCTGCTCTGCTGCCACATCCGCAAGGTCCGGCCGCTCGTGCGCACCCTGGCCGGCCTGGACGGCTGGTTCACCGGGCTCCGGCGCGAGCAGTGGGCCTCGCGGGCGGCGATCAAGAAGGTCGAGCTCGACCACGACCACGGCGGGATCGTGAAGCTGAACCCCCTCGCCGACTGGACGAAGGAGGAGGTCTGGGAGTACCTGCGCGAGCACGACGTGCCCACCCACCCCCTCTACGCGCAGGGCTACACGAGCATCGGGTGCGACCCCTGCACCCGGCCGATCCGCCCCGGCGAGGACGACCGCGCCGGCCGCTGGTGGTGGGAGACGAACGCGCCGAAGGAGTGCGGCATCCACTGCCCCATCGAGACCGGCGGGTTCGAGCACGAGGCCGAGGCCCTGATCGGCGAGGCCCACGCCGGGGAGGGCGGGGAGGCGACGGGGACGCGCGCCACGGAGGCGGCGGGATGAGCGCCCCGCCCGCGACCGAGGCGGGCCTGCGCCTCTCGCCGGACGAGCGGGACCCCGTGGCGCTCCTCGCGCGGGCCTTCGCCTCGGTCGTGCCCGACCGGGCCGAGACCTACCGAGAGCTCGCCGAGGCCGCCCTGGCCGGCGAGGTGCCGGAGCGCCTGGTGCCGGCCCTCGAGCGCGTGTGCGAGCTCTCGCTCGCGACCGGGCGGGCCCGGGAGCTCGGGCGGGCCGAGGCCGAGCGCGCCCTCGCCGCCGTGCTCCGGCGCACGCCCCGGGGGGCGGAGCTCGCGCGGCGGGTGGAGGAGCTGAACCGGGCGCTCTCCGCCCTCGCCGGCCGCCGGCTGCGGTCGGTCCGGGCCTCCGAGCGCCTGCCGGGTCGGTACCTGCTCCGCCTGGAGGCCGAGGGCGCGACCGTCACGCTCGCCCTCGGGCCGGAGGGGATCTCGGTCGAGACCCTGGAGGCCTCCTGATGGGCCGCTTCGGCTACCCGGTCCTCCTCGACCTCAGCGGGCGCCTCGCCGTGGTGGTCGGCGAGCGCGCCGTCGCCGACGGGAAGGTCGAGGGGCTCCTCGAGGGTGGGGCCGCGGGGGTGCTCGTGCTAGCCGAGGGGCCCGAGGCGCGGCTCGCGCGCCTCGCCGCCGACGAGCGGGTGTGGGTCGAGCGCCGGCCCTGGCGCCCCGAGGACCTGGAGGGCGCGGCCATCGTGATCGGCTCGCCGGGGCCGGACGCCGCCGAGCTCGCGCGCGCGGCCCGCGCCGCCGGCGCTCTGGTGAACGTGGTGGACGACGTCCCCAACTGCGACGTCGCCGCGCCGGCCGTCGTCCGTCGCGGCGAGCTCCTGCTCACCGTCTCCACGGGGGGTCGCTCCCCCACCCTCGCCCGCCTGCTCCGCGAGGACCTGGAGCGGCGGTTCGGCCCGGAGTGGGCCCTCGTCGTGGAGGTCCTCGGCGAGGTGCGCGAGCGCTCCCTCGGGCTCCTGCCCGATCTCGGCGAGCGCGCCGCGCGGTGGCTGGCGGCCCTCGACCTGGAGGAGGCGCGGGAACTCGCGGCGGCCGGTCGCGGCGACGAGCTCCGGGCGCGGCTGCTCGCGCGGCTCGTGGGAACCGCGCAGGGCGTCGGCGCGGGCGTCGGCGAGGAGGTCGTCGAGGAGGTCCGTGCGTGACGGGGATCGTGTACCTCGTCGGCGCCGGGCCCGGCGACCCCGGGCTGCTCACGCTGCGCGGCGCGGAGGTGCTCCGGTCCGCCGACGTGGTCGTCCACGACCGCCTGATCCCGCCGGCCCTGCTCGAGC
>BEHO01000172.1 GCA_002898915.1 bacterium HR12 | reverse complement strand
CTCGCGTGGGGCCTCCCGCGGGCTCGTCCGGGGGGTCGCAGGCGTGCCCGGGGACCGACCGCCCGGCGCAGTGGTAGCCGCGCTCCTCGACCCATCGCTCGGGGTCGGCGAGGGTCGTCGCGCCCGGGTCGTATCGGACCACCGCCGTCTGGCCGAGCGCGTTCGCCCGCACGTCGAGCACGCCCGGGCGCGCCGAGGGTCGGCGCTCGACGCCCCGCCCGTCCATCACCCCCAGCAGGCCGCCCACGTGGAGCACGACCTCGGCGGTCCGAGGGGGCCCGGTGGGGCCGTCGGGTGCGTCGTCGTGGCCCTGGTGATCCCGGTGCTCGCGGCGGCCCGTCGCGTGACCCACGGCCACCCTCATCCCCGGAAGCGCCGCAGGCGCAGGGAGTTCGTGAGCACCGAGACCGAGCTCGCGGCCATCGCGGCCGCCGCGATGATCGGGTTCAGCAGGCCCGCCGCCGCGAGGGGGATCGCGGCGACGTTGTAGGCGAAGGCCCAGACGAGGTTCTCCTGGATCGTCCGGAAGGTCCTGCGGGCCAGCCGGATGGCCGTGACGACCCCGGCCAGGTCTCCCCGGATCAGCGTGATGTCCGAGGCCTCGATGGCCACGTCGGTCCCGGTCCCGAGCGCGATCCCGAGATCGGCCTGGGCGAGCGCGGGGCCGTCGTTGATCCCATCGCCCACCATCGCGACCACACGACCTTCCGCCTGGAGCCGTCGGATCTCCTCGACCTTCCCCTCGGGCCGCACCTCCGCGATGACCCGGTCGATCCCCACCTGTCGGGCGATCGCCTCGCCCGTCACGCGGTTGTCGCCGGTGAGCATGGCGACCTGGATGCCCATCCCGTGGAGGGCGCGGATCGCGTCCGCCGCACCGGGCTTCAGGGTGTCGGCCACGGCGAGCACGCCGGCCACCACGCCACCCCAACCGGCCCACACCACGGTCTTCCCCTCGGCCTCGAACCGCTCCGCCGCGAGCTCGATCGAGGGCGGCACGCGGAAGCCCTCCTCCTCGAGGAACGAGCGCCGACCGACGATGACCTCGTCGTCGCCCACCCTCGCGCGAGCCCCGAGCCCCGCCACCGTGCGGAAGTCCCTCGCCGCGGGGATCTCCACGCCCCGCTCGCGCGCCCCCTCCACGATGGCCCGCGCGATCGGGTGGTCGCTCCCGGTCTCCACGGCGGCCGCGCGCTCCAGCGTCTCCACGCACCCGAAGACGTCGACGAGGCGCATCCGCCCCTCCGTCATGGTGCCGGTCTTGTCGAACACCACGGTGTCCACGCTCCGCGAGCGCTCCAGGATCTCGGCGCCGCGGATCAGGATCCCCATCTGCGCGCCCCGGCCGGTCCCCACCATGAGGGCGGCCGGCGTGGCGAGCCCGAGCGCGCAGGGACAGGCGATGATGAGGACGGCGACGGCGGGCACGAGCGCGCCCTCGAGGGTTCCCTCGATCGCGTACCAGACGACCCCCGTCACGGCGGCGATCGCCATCACGATGGGCACGAAGACGCCGGAGACCTTGTCCGCCAGGCGCTGGATCGGGGCCTTGGAGCCCTGGGCCTCCGCCACCAGGCGAGCGATCTGCGCGAGCGCCGTGTCCTGCCCGACGCGCGTCGCCTCGATCACGAGGACGCCATCGGTGTTCACCGTGGCGCCGGCCACCTCGTCGCCCGGCCCCTTCTCCACCGGCACGGACTCGCCGGTGAGCATGGACTCGTCGACGGCCGCGGTGCCCTCGAGCACGCGTCCGTCCACGGGGATCTTCTCGCCCGGGAGCACCTTCAGGATCCACCCCGGCTTCACCGCGTCGACCGGGACCTTCAGCTCCTTCCCGTTGCGGAGCACGCGGGCCTCCTTCGCCCCCATCTCCAGGAGCCGCTTGATGGCCTGCGACGCACGCCCCTTCGCGCGCGCCTCGAGCCACCGGCCGAGGGCGATGAAGGCGATGATGACCGCCGCGCTCTCGAAGTAGAGGTGGGGCAGCATGGCGCCGGTGCCGAGCTCGTCGAGGCTCGTGAGGTGGGCCCAGACCGAGTACAGGTACGCGGCGAGCGTCCCGAGGGCGATGAGGGTGTCCATGTTGGCGGTGCGTGCCTTGGCGCGGATCGCGGCGCCCTTCAGGAAGGGCCAACCGGCGTAGAGCTGGACCGGGGTGGCCATGACGAACGCGGCCCACCGCGCCCATGCCTCCTCCGGCCGGAGCATCGCGAGCGCCATCGTCGCGAGGCCGAGGGGCCAGGCGACGAGCAGACGCCGCAGCCAGGCGCGCTCCTCGCGTCGAGCGGCCGCCTCGGTCTCGTCGATGTGCTCGCGGATGTCGTACCCGCGCTCCTGCACGGCCTTGCGGACCTCCTCGAACGTCGGCGCGGCGTCCGAGAGACGGACGACGGCCTCGCCCGTGGCGAAGTTCACCGTGGCCTCGACGCCGGGGAACCGGTTCAGGGTCTTCTCGACCCTCGCGGCGCAGGAGCCGCAGGTCATCCCGATCACGTCGAGCCGGAGCTCACGGGCCCGCTCCTCGGCCCGCTCCCGCAGGCCCTCCTCCACGGCGATCGGCGTGGTCGCACGCGTCCTTCCGGCCATCGCTGTCACCTCCCGCTGAACCGGGCGACGGCGGCGAGGAGCTCCTCCACCTTCTCGTCGGCGTTGCCCCGCTCGATGCTCTCGCGCACGCAGTGGCGCACGTGGTCGTCGAGGAGGCCCAGCCCGACGGCCCGGAGCGCCGCGACGACCGAGTTCACCTGGGTGAGGATGTCGATGCAGTACTGGTCCCGGTCCACCATGCGCTGGATGCCGCGGACCTGCCCCTCGATCCGGCGCAGCCGGTCCTGGAGCTCCTTCTTGTTCATGCTGTACCCTGCCATGGCACGCGCTCCGATCAGACCCACGACCTCGGGCAGGCTCAGTATACCCTCCCCGGGTAGGGCATCGTCATGCGGTCGGGGCACCACGTGTGCGGCGCGGTGCCCCTCTCGTGCGGTGGACGGCCGGGCGGGTTACTCCACGGTGATCGTGCCGACCATCCCGCCGGCGTAGTGGCCGGGCTGGTGGCACCCGTACAGGACCTCCCCCGGCTCCTCGAAGGTCATGGTGAGCTCGCCCGTCTCGCCGGGATCCAGCGTGAGCGCCTGGGTGTCCGCCTGGGCGTCACCGTGACCCATGTCGCCCATGTCGCCCATGTCCTGCATCTCGCGCTCGTGCTCCATCTGCTCCTCCTCCGTGCCCACGAAGAAGTCGTGCACGGTCTGCCCGGCGTTCGTGACCACGAAGCGGACGGTCTCGCCAGCCTGGACCGTGACGCTCGCCGGCTCGAAGCGCAACGTGTCCAGGGCGGTGATCTCGATCGTCCGGATCCCGTCGGTGGCGGACCCGTTGGACGACCCGTCCCCTCCGCCACAGGCGGCGAGCAGGAGCACGAGCGCGGGGACGGCCGCGAACATCCTCATCGTCTTCATCATCGTCGATCTCCTTCCTTCGCCCTCCCACACGGAACCGTTCATGGGGCGGAGGAGGATCAGCACCGGAGCACGTCCCCGAGATCGGGAGGGTGCCGTCCGACGGGCGGCGGGAGCCGCCAGCCCGACGCCGTGGCCGAGGGCTCGGTCGCCGGCACCGGCGTGAGGGGGGCGCGACCCCCCCTCGGCACGGGACCGACGCCCACGACGAGCGCGAGGACGGCGAGGCAGAGACCAAGGGCCTGCATCCCCTCGTGCATCGCGGGGCCCACGAGGTGCCAGGCGAGGCCCACGCTGAGCAGGAGCACGAGCACGAGGAGCACGACGCGGACCCGAGGATCCCGCGCGAAGGCCCCCACGCTCGATGCCCCCACCATGGGCGTGACAGGGTACACGAGCTCACCTGGAGCGGGCGATCCCGGCCCGGCACCGCGAGGAACCCGCCCGCGTGTGACCTGCATCACAGACGCCGGAGGGGCACCCCGGTAGGGTCGAACCCATGTTCGAGATGCTGGAGCAAGAGGCCGTCCGGCCCCGGGGCGGGCACCGGGGGCGGCGGGCGGAGGAGCTCGCCCCCTCCGATCCCCTGGCCCGGGCCGACCGGGCCCACGCCGAGGTCGCACGGGCCTTCCGGGCCCTGCTCCGGGCGGTGGTGGAGCTCGAGCGGACCGGGCGAGCCCGGGAAGAAGGCGCGAGGGACACCGCCCACCTCCTCCAGATG
>BEHO01000171.1 GCA_002898915.1 bacterium HR12 | reverse complement strand
CGGGGCTCGCCCAGCGGCCCGCGATGAAGTCGAAGTCCACCCGCTCGATCCCTTCGTCCATGACGTGCATGATCAGCACGTGGCCCACGGCGAGGAACAGGAGGACCACGCCGGAGAGCCGCATGAACAGCCAGGACCACAGCTCGAAGCCGCCGGCCGGGCGCTCGCGGGCGATCCTCGGCGCGGGCTCCTCGCGGGGACGCTCGATCGTCGGGGCCGCCATCAGAGCCACCCCAGCTTCTCGAGGAGCGAGCCGCCCATGATCCACACGATGGGGATCATGGCGAGGATGAACACCAGCGTCGTCGCCGCCGAGATCGGCTTCATGTAGCGGACCGTGCTCGGCCAGAAGTCGAAGACCATGATCTTCAGCCCGTTCAGCGCGTGGAAGAGCACCGCCGCCACGAGGCCCAGCTCGAGCAGGAGCACGAACCAGTTGCGGTAGATGGAGCTCACCCGCTCGTAGGCCTCGGGCCCCCATCCGACGACGGCGGTGTCCAGCACGTGCACGAACAGGAACAGGATGATGGCCACGCCGGTGATCCGATGGGCCAGCCACGACCACTGCCCCGGGCTGCCCCGGTAGAGGGTCCCGACGTCCGCTCTGCGCTTCGCCACGTTCGTTCCCTCCGCTGCGAGACGTCCTCACTCTAGCGCGCGACCCGGGCCCCCTGGGCGCCGCCCTGTTGCCACCGTTCGGGCCGGTTGCTCCACTCCGTCGCGGGCCCTCGGCCCTCAGCGTCCGACGACGGCCGCGCTGGCCGGGATCGCGCTCCAGCCGCGCGCGTCGACGACCTGGCGGACCCGCCACGCGGGGCTCGGCTCGGGGAAGTCTTCGCGCAGGTGGCCGCCGCGGCTCTCTTCCCGTCGCAGCGCCGCGAGGGCCACGAGCCAGGCGACGAGGGTCGCGCTCCGACTCCCGGCGGCGACGCGGCCCGCCGCCAAGCGCTCGGCGGACGCCGCGAGCTCGGGGCCCCGTCGGCGCGGGCCGAGGTGCCGGTCGGCGAGCTCCCGCACCTCCGACAGGAGGAGGCCGAGGGCCGGCGCCGGCCCGATCGGCTCGGAGACCGGGAGCGGCGGGAGCTCGGCCGGAGCGTCCTCGGCGAGGGCGGCGCGGCGTCCGAACACCAGGGTCTCCGCGAGGGAGTTCGAGGCCAGGCGGTTCGCCCCGTGCACGCCGGTGCACGCCGCCTCGCCGGCCGCGAAGAGGCCCGGCACCGTCGTGCGGCCCCAGGCGTCCGTGAGCACGCCGCCCATGAAGTAGTGGGCGGCCGGGGCCACGGGGATGAGGTCGAGGGAGAGGTCGAGGCCCACCTCGTGGCACTGGGTGGCGGCGACGGGGAACCGCGCGAGCACGTCGGGCACGCCCCGCGCGTCGAGGTACACGGGGGCGCCGGTCGTCTCGCGGACGGCGAGGACGGCTCGGGCGACGACGTCGCGGGGGGCGAGCTCGGCCAGCTCGTGGAACCGCGGCAGGAAGCGCTCGCCCCGGGCGTCCACGAGGATCGCGCCCTCCCCGCGGAGCGCCTCCGTGAGCAGGCGGGACGGGTGCCCCGGGACGTCGAGGGCCGTGGGGTGGAACTGGACGAACTCCAGGTCGGCGAGGGCCGCCCCCGCGTCCCAGGCCATCGCGATCCCGTCCCCGATGGAGGTGTCCGGGCCGGTCCGGTGGCCGTAGATGCCGCAGGCCCCGCCGGTGGCGAGGACGACCCGATCGGCCTCGAGGGACCGTCCGTCGGCGGTGCGGACCCCGACGGCGCGGCCGCCCTCCACCTCGATCGCCGCGGCCAGCCCGTCCAGCCGCCGGATGCGCCCGTCGCGCTCGACGAGATCGGCGAGGAAGCGGTGGAGCACCCGGCCGGAGGCGTCGCCACCGGCGTGCAGCACGCGGCGAGCCCGATGCCCGGCCTCGAGCGTCGGCGCGGGATCGAAGGGCATCCCGAGCTCGGCCAGGCGTCGCACCTCGCCGGGGGCCTCGCGGGTGAGCACCGCCACGGCGCGCTCGTCGCAGAGCTCGGCCCCGGCGGCGAGCGTGTCGGCGGCGTGAGCCTCGGGGGAGTCGTCGGGCGCGGTGGCGGCGGCGATCCCACCCTGGGCCCAGGAGGTGGCGGAGAGCGTGGCCGCGCCCGGCGCCAGGATCGTCACGGGCCCGCGGTCCGCCGCGTGGAGGGCGCACCAGAGACCCGCCGCCCCGGCCCCGACCACGACGGTCCGCACCGCCTACTCCCGGTACGGGATCCCGGGCGGCCTCGCCGAGCCGGCCGTCGGCCCGATCTCGACCATGCGCTCCACGGCGCGTCGGGCGCGGGCGGCGACGTCCGCGGGCACGGTGATCTCGAACACCCCTTCGCGGAGCGAGCGGAGGAGCTTCCCGGGGGTGATCCGCTTCATGTACGGGCAGACGGCGTCGGGATCCAGGGGCTCGAAGACCTTCTCGGGCGCCGCGCGGCGGAGCTGGTGCAGGATCCCCGTCTCGGTGGCGACGAGGAACCGGTGGGCCGGGGCCCGGGCCGCCTCGGCGACCATCCCGCCGGTGGAGAGCACCTTCGTGCGGTCGTGCGGGAGGGCTCCCTCGGAGAGCAGCCAGAGCGCGGTGGTCGTGCACCCGCACTCGGGGTGGATCATCACCTCGGTGTCGGGGTCGGCGGCCCGCTCGCGGAGGCCGGACGGGTCGATCGCGGCGTGCACGTGGCACTCGCCCATCCACAGGTGGAGCTTGCGCCCCGTCTCCCGCTCGACGTGGGCCCCGAGGAAGAGGTCGGGGAGGAACAGGATCTCGCGGTCCTCGGGGATGGAGCGCACCACGTCCACCGCGTTCGAGGAGGTGCAGCAGATGTCGGACTCGGCCTTCACCTCGGCCGAGGTGTTCACGTAGGCGACGACGACGGCCCCGGGGTGCTCGGCCTTCCAGGCGCGCAGCTGCTCGGCGGTGATGGAGTCCGCGAGCGAGCACCCCGCCTCCAGGTCCGGCAGGAGCACGGTCTTCTCCGGCGCGAGGATCTTGGCGGTCTCGGCCATGAAGTGGACCCCGCAGAACACGATCGTCGGGGCCTCGGACGCGGCGGCCCGCCGCGAGAGCGCGAGCGAGTCTCCGACGAAGTCGGCCACGTCCTGGATCCACGGCACCTGGTAGTTGTGGGCCAGGATCACGGCGTCGCGCTCGCGCGCGAGGCGTCGAACCTCCTCGGCGAAGGCCTCGAAGGTCGCGGTGGCGGGCTCAGTCCGCATCCACGATCTCCAGGGAGAGGTCCAGGGCCGGGGCGGAGTGGGTGATCCGGCCCACCGAGATCAGCCGGGCCCCCGCCGCGACGAGGGCGGAGAGATCCTCGAGCCGGACGCCCCCCGAGACCTCCAGGCGCTCGGGGTCGCCGATCCGCGCGACCGCCGCCGCCACGAGCTCGGGCCCCGCGTTGTCGAGGAGCACGCGGTCGGCCCCCGCGGCGAGGGCCTCCTCCAGCTGATCCAGGTCCTCGACCTCGACCTGGACGGGGACGCCGGCCGCGCGCGCCCGCCGCACGGCCTCGCCGACGCCGCCGGCGATCCGCACGTGGGTGTCCTTGATCAGGACCGCGTCGGAGAGGGACGCGCGGTGGAGGTGGCCCCCACCGGCCGCGACGGCCGCGCGCTCCAGGGCCCGGAGGCCGGGCGTGGTCTTGCGGGTGCAGAGGACCCGCGCCGGCGCCGCCGCCCGTACGTAGGCGCGGGTGAGGGTGGCGATCCCCGACAGGTGCCCGAGGAGGTTCAGGGCCGGCCGCTCCGCCCGCAGGATCGCGCGGGCCGAGCCCCGCAGGAGCGCCACGAGGTCGCCGGGCCCGAGCTCGGCCCCATCCTCGAGCTTCCAGTCCTGGTCCACCGCGCCGTCGCGCTCCGCCGCGAGCCGAACGACCGCCTCGGCGGCGGCGCGACCGGCCAGCACGCCCGGGGCCTTGGCACGGATCTCGGCGGTGCAGGTCGTGCCCTCGGGAACGACGAGACGGGTCGTGAGGTCGCCGGCGGGGGCGTCCTCGTCGAGGGCGGCCCGCGCCAGGGCGGTGCGGGGATCGTCGTCGATCATCGTCTCGGGCTCGGGTCGGGCTCGCAGCGGGCTCGGACCCCATGGTACCCGCCCGCGGCCGCCGGCCGCGGGCGGACGCTAGGCTTGAGCGGCGATGGACGCCGATCGACGCGAGACCGACTCCGGGAT
>BEHO01000170.1 GCA_002898915.1 bacterium HR12 | reverse complement strand
GGCCCTCCACGGGGCGAAGGTCGCCCCGGCCTACGCGATCCTCGTCGCCCTCGCCACCCTCCCGGCGAGGCTGGCCCTCCGGCCGGCGGCCCTCGACCTGCGGGTGGAGCTGTCGGTGGCGCCGCTCGCGGCGTTCCTCCTGCCGCTCGCGCTCGCGGGGGCGGCGGGAGCGGCGGGCGGGTGGTGGTCCTCCGACGCCGGCGGAGCGGCCCGGGCGGCGGTCCTCGGGGGCTGGACGATGCTCCTCGCGAGCCTCGGGCTCGCCCTCGGGGGGCTCGTCGTCGCCGGGGTGGTTCGACCCGAGGGGCCGGAGGGGCTCCTCACGCCGACGACGGGCCGCTACGTCCGCGCGGTGCTGGCTCATCCGGGGGCGGGCGCGGCGATCCTCGCCCATCACGTGACGGCCTTGCCGAACGAGGCGGTCTGGGCCCTCGCGCCGGCGATGGGCGGGTGCACGGGCGCGTTCCCGAGCCCGGGGGAGCCCACGGCGTTCCTGTGCCCGGGACGCTTCCCGCTCGAGGTCGGGCTCCCGGTCTGGCTCCGCCCGCCAGGCGCCGAGGCGGGCGAGACCCGCTTCGGTCCCGCGCCCTGGCCCTACCTCGTGTTCCTCGCCGTCCCCGCCGCCGGGTCCCTGCTCGGCGGGCGCCGGGCGGGAGCCGCGGCCGAGGGCGGGCGGCGCCTGGCCGCCGGGGTGGGGGCGGGGGTCGTGTTCGCCGCGCTCGTCCTCGTCGTTGGCTGGGCCTCCTCCCTCTCGCTCTCGGGCGCCGCGACGACCTCCGAGGGGATCCAGACGAGCGCCGTGCGTCTCGGGCCGGACCTCGTCTCCGGCGGGATCCTCGCGCTCGGCTGGGGCGTCGCGGGAGGGGCGCTCGGCGCCGCGCTCAGGCCGTCCCGCCGACCGCCGGCTCCTGGAAGCGCATCCAGGCGCCGTAGGCGACCGCGAGGGCCAAGATGAGCCCGATGAAGGCGCCGAAGGCCGGCGACTCGGTGAGGGCGAAGAGGAACTTCAGGATGGTGAGGGCCGCCACCGCGAACCCGAGGTAGGCGGCGATCTTCGAGGCCGGTTGGCCGAGCTTGAGGTTGCCGAGGACGCCGGCCACCCCCGCCGCCTCCCAGGCGATGAGCGCGAGGAGCCCGATGCCGGCGAGCACGCCGAAGACGCTGCCGTTGCCGCCCCACATGTTGGCCGACGCGCACGCGATCTCGAGCACGCAGACCTTCTGCCAGGCGAAGAAGCTGAAGATCAGGAGCAGGATCGCCGAGCCTCCGAGGACCTTGCTCCCCATCGACAGTTTGGACACGTCGAACCCGGAGCTGCTCTGCGCCATGCCGACTCCTTTCCCAACCCTGCGCCGATCCCGACGGCGCCATTCAAGCCCGCCGGTGAGGGCGAGTCAATCAGGGGCCCGGCGCGGGAGCCCTCGGCCTCATCCGCGCCCGCGATCGCCGAGGTTCGCCGCGACGCCGGCCCGGCGCGACGCGAGCAGCCCGGTCGCCAGGCAGCCGAGCCCGCCCGCCAAGGCCATCCAGGGGCCGATCCACGGTCGGGTGAAGGCCGGCGGCTCGAAGATCGCCATGGCCGATGCGAGCGCGACGACCGCCCCGAACCCCGGGAGGGTGCGCGTGGCCGATCGCCGCACCCGGGCGAGGAGTCCCTCGGCGAGCCATACCGCGGCGCCGAGGGTCGCGGCGACGGCCGCCGCGAGCGCCCACCGGGCGCCGCCGCGCCAGGCCCCGAACGCCCCGGACCCCGGCCCGAAGCGGCTCCAGGGCATGGCCGTCGCGACGACCGCGATCCCGAGGGAGAGGCCGACCAGGGGCGAGGGCCGCGGCCGGGGTGGAGGTAGGGGCCGGGAGAGAGGCTCGGGGAGGCACTCGAGCCCGAGCACCGCGCCCCGCACGGGGATCGCGCAGGCGAGACAGAGCGGGCGGCCGCACCCCTCGCATCGGGCGATGACCGCGCGCATCGGGTGGAGGTCGCAGCGCTCCGCGCCGCGGACGGGACCCCCTCGATCCCGCGACTCCCGCTCCTCGGCCGGCACGGCGCAAGCGTAGCGCGGCCGTTGGCCGCCCCGCGTTTGACGCTCGCGAGGACCGTCCCTAGCGTGAGCGGCGTGAACCCCCGCCTCGCCGTGCTCGCCTCCGGGACGGGAACCAACCTCCAGGCCCTCATGGACGACCCGCACGTCGGTCCGCACATCGTCGTGGTCGTCTCGGACCGACCGGAGGCCATGGCCCTCGAGCGGGCCCGCGCGCGAGGGATCGAGGCCGTGGTCTGCCGCCCGGCCGACCACCCCGATCGGTCCGCGCACGACCGCGCCCTGCGGGACCTGCTCCTCGAGCGGGACGTGGGGTACGTGGCGCTCGCCGGCTACATGCGGATCGTGGGGCCCGAGCTGATCGCGGCGTTCCCGAACCGCATCGTGAACCTGCACCCGGCCCTGCTCCCCGCCTTCCCGGGCATGCACGCGGTCGAGGACGCCCTGGCCTGGGGGGTGAAGGTCACGGGGGTCACGGTCCACCTCGTGGACGAGGAGGTGGACCACGGGCCGATCGTGGCGCAGGAACCGGTGCGGGTCTACGAGGGCGACGACCGCGACTCGCTGCTCGCGCGGATCCACGAGGTCGAGCACCGGATCTTCCCGCGGGCCGTCCGAGCCCTGATCGAAGGGCGGCTGAGGGTGGAGGGGCGCATCGTCCACGTGCTGGAGGAGCTGGAGGAACGACGGGAGGGAGGATGAGCGAGGTCCGTCCGGTCCGCCGGGCGCTGCTGGCGGTGTACGACAAGACGGGGGCGGTGGAGCTCGCCAGGGGCCTCGTGGCGCGGGGGGCCGCGCTCGTCTCCTCGGGGAGGACGGCCGCGACGCTCCGCGAGGCGGGCGTGCCCGTGACGCCGGTCGAGGAGGTCACCGGGTTCCCGGAGATGCTCGGCGGGCGGGTGAAGACCCTCCACCCGAGGATCCACGCCGGCATCCTCGCCGATCGGAGGAACCCGGAGCACGAGCGGGAGCTCGCGGAGCAGGGTATCGAGCCCTTCGATCTCGTCGTCGTGAACCTCTACCCGTTCCGGGAGACCGTCGCGAGCGGCGCCGGACCCGAGGAGGTGATCGAGAAGATCGACATCGGGGGTCCGACGATGGTGCGGGCGGCGGCGAAGAACTTCGCCTCCGTGGGGGTCGTCGTGAACCCCGCCCGCTACGGCGAGATCCTGGAGGCGATCGACCGGGACGGGGGGCTCTCGCTCGAGCTCCGGCGCGAGCTCGCCGCGGAGGCCTTCGCCCACACGGCCGCGTACGACGCCGCCGTGGCGGGATGGTTCGCCTCGGGGGAGGGGCTGCCGTCGTTCGTGGGGCTCGCGTACCGCAAGGTCCAGGACCTCCGGTACGGCGAGAACCCCCACCAACGCGGAGCCCTCTACGCGGAGGCCGGAGGGCCCGGCGTCCTCGGCGGGGCCGAGGTGCTCGTGGCCGGCAAGGAGATGTCCTTCAACAACTGGCTCGACCTGGAGGCCGCCTACGCGCTCGCGGCGGCGTTCGAGGAGCCGGCCGCGGTGATCGTCAAGCACAACAACCCGTGCGGAGCCGCCCTCGGGGGGACCCTGGCCGACGCCTACCTCCGGGCCTACGAGTCCGACACCGTCTCGGCCTTCGGCGGGATCGTGGCCTTCAACCGGGAGGCCGACGAGGCCGCCGCCCGGGCGATGGCGGACGTCTTCACCGAGGTCGTCGTGGCTCCCGGGTTCACCGACGACGCGCTCGCGGCCTTCCGGGCGCGCAAGGGCCTCCGGGTGGTCCGGGCGCCGCTGCCGGCCGGTGACGGGCTCGACGTCCGGCCGCTGCCGGGTGGGGCGCTCGTGCAGGACCGCGACCGGGTCGTGGAGCGACGCGAGGACATGGAGGTCGTCTCGGCCCGGGAGCCGACCGAGGGCGAGTGGCGCGACCTGCTGTTCGCCTGGACGGTGGCGATGCGGGTGAAGTCGAACGCCATCGTCTTCGCGCGGGACCTCGCCACGGTGGGGGTCGGCGCCGGGCAGATGTCCCGGGTGGACGCCTCCTGGGTCGCCGTCCGCAAAGCGGGCGATCGGGCGAAGGGGGCGGTGATGGCCTCGGACGCCTTCTTCCCGTTCCCGGACGCCGTGGAGGTGGCCGCGGACGCCGGGGTGACGGCGGTGATCCACCCCGGCG
>BEHO01000169.1 GCA_002898915.1 bacterium HR12 | reverse complement strand
CGGCCCCGACGGGTACCTCTACGTCGGCCTCGGCGACGGCGGGAGCGCCGGCGACCCGGAGGGGCGCGCCCAGTCCCTCGGGACGCTCCTCGGCAAGATCCTGCGGATCTCGCCCCGACCCGCGGGCGAACGCTCCTACGGGGTCCCCCCGGACAACCCGTTCGTCGACCGAGCCGGCGCGCGGCCCGAGATCTGGGCCTACGGTCTCCGCAACCCCTGGCGGTTCTCCTTCGACCGCGAGACCGGCGAGCTCTGGATCGGGGACGTGGGCCAGGGCTCGTGGGAGGAGATCGACGTCCTGCCGCCCGGACCGGGCGGGGCGAACCTCGGCTGGGACCTGCTCGAGGGCTCGCACCCCTTCGAGGGCGAGGTCGGCGACCTCCGGAGCGTGCTCCCCGTCTACGAGTACCCGCACGACGGCGCCGTCTGCGCCGTCACCGGGGGCTACGTCTACCGCGGCCGGGCCATCCCCGAGCTGCGCGGCGCCTACGTGTTCGGGGACTTCTGCGACGGCGCGCTCCAGGCCCTGGTGCTCCGCGACGGGCGCGCGGTCCACCGGGAGCTGGGACCGGTGGTGCCGGCCCTCGCGTCCTTCGGCGAGGATGCGGACGGCGAGCTCTACGCCCTCTCGCTCGAGGGGCCCCTGTACCGACTCCTCCCCGCGTGACGGGAGGAGGGGTCAGAGGATCGCCGCGGCGTCCCGCACCAGCGAGACCCCCGCCGAGATCGCCGCGGAGAGGAGGGCGGCCCTGCCGAGCCAGGCCACCGGCGCGCTCCGCCAGAGGCGCGCGATCGTCCTGCCGACGCCGGTCGACAGGAGGAACGAGGCGAGGGCGAGGAGCGCGAGAAGGGCGGGGAGCCCCAGCGGGCCGCCCGACCGCAGCCCCAGCGTGAGGACGAAGAGGGTGGGCAGCAGGAGGAGCGGGAGAGCCGCGGAGGAGCGCAGGAACCACGACGTCGGCCGCAGGAACCGCTCGGCGAGGAGGCTCGTCACAGCGGCGCCCGCGGCGGGGATCGCGACGAACATCGCGAGGGCGAGGGGGAGCGGGTCGAGCAGCGTGAAGTCGATCCCGTCGGGACGGACGATGGCCGAGCCGCCGACGAGGGCCCCGAGGAGCCCCCACCCCCACGGCCGCAGGCGCTCCGGGAGCCAGGAGCGGGCGATCAGGTAGGCGAGCCCGCCGAGCGCGCCGAGCACGGTCGTGACGCCCAGGAGGAAGGTGGTCTCGCCGCTCACGACCCCGATGGTGAAGCCGTCGTCGGTCTTCGCTCCGTGGAGCGCGGGACTCGAGGTGAGGCGGAGGACGAGCATCCCGAGGCGGCCTCCGACGCCACCGACCAGGAAGCCCGCGAGCGCCCCGGCGGCGAGGGCGGCCGCCGCCCGCCGGGATGCGGTGAGCAGGGAGGGGAACATCCGGGAGCCCGGCGCGACCACAGAGCGCATGCCGCTCCTTCCGATCGGGCGGGCCCGAGCATCCTACACCGCGGGGACGGCGCTCCGTGCGGGCGCGGGCTACCAGCGCTCGCGATGGACGACCCGGTCGAGGGGGCGACGGTCGGGTTCCTCGATCGGTCGGAGCGGACGGCCGGCCGGGTATCCGAGGGCGAGGAGCATGGCGCACTCGCGGTCCTCGGGCAGTCCGAGGAGCGCGCGCGCGAGGTCCTGGTCGCCGACGGCCGCGTGGCTGCTGCCGACCCCGAGGTCCGCCGCGGCGAGCATCATCGCCATCGCGGCCTGGCCGAGGTCGAACCAGCGGATGTCGCGCTCGTCCCGATCCACCACCACGGGCAGCACGAGCGCGATCGTCGCGGCCGAGTCCGCGACGTGCCCGGCGTACCGCCAGACGCGCGAGAGCTCGCGCAGGCGGTCACGCTCGGTCACCACGACGAAGTCCCACGCCTGGTCGTTCATGGACGAGGGGGCGCGGCGCCCCGCCTCGAGGATCCGGTCGAGGTGCTCCGGCGGGATCGGCCGGTCCGTGTAGGCCCGCACGTTCCGGCGGGCGCGGATCGCGTCGAAGGTCTCCATGGGGCTCATGGTACCGTGCGCATCGGTCCCGCGGCCCACACGGGGCTCACCCACCTCCGCGCCCCGACCCGAACCCGTCGTCGCACCCGGGAGCGGCCGCGCCCCGTCGACCTCAGACGTCGCCCTCAGACGATGATCGGGACCTCGTAGACCTCGTCGGTCGGGTGGCCGGCGCGCTCGTGGATGCGCTTGACCGCCTCCCGGCTCGGGGCCTCGGACAGGCAGAAGACCAGCCCCATGGACGGGTCCGCCCAGGCCTGCTCGAAGTTCACGCCCTCCTCGTGCTGGATCTCCAGGTCGGCGTCGTGCGCCTGCTTCAGCAGCTCCTCGGTGATGCCCTCCATCCCGCGATGGACGTCCATGAACCGCGGCATCTCGTCCTCCTCCCGCGGGCTCCATGCGGGCTCCCTGCGGGCACGGCCTGTCGGACGATACCGTGGGTCCCGCGATCGCACAAGGCGCGGTCCGGAAGCGGCGTGACCTCGAGAGCGTTCAGGAGGGTCGTGGAGCTCGGGATCTACTCGTTCGCGGAGGTGGTGCCCGGTCGGGGCCCGGACGAGCCCGGCGGCCCGGCCGAGCGCCTGCGGCACCTGCTCGAGGAGATCGAGCTCGCGGACCAGGTGGGCCTCGACGTGTTCGGGGTCGGCGAGCACCACCGGCCCGACTACGCGGTCTCGGCACCGGCGGTCGTGCTGGCCGCGGCGGCGGCGCGGACCACGAGGATCCGCCTGACGAGCGCGGTCTCCGTCATCAGCTCGGACGACCCGGTCCGGGTGTTCCAGGACTTCGCCACGCTCGACCTGCTCTCGGGCGGTCGGGCCGAGATCATGGCGGGGCGCGGTTCCTTCATCGAGTCGTTCCCGCTGTTCGGCTACGACCTCGAGGACTACGACGAGCTGTTCGCCGAGAAGCTGCTCCTGCTCCTGCAGCTGCGCGAGCGCGAGCGCGTGACCTGGTCGGGGAAGCACCGACCGCCGATCGAGGGGCTCGGCGTGTACCCGCGGCCGCTGCAGCGGCGGATCCCGATCTGGGTCGCGGTCGGCGGGAACCCGGGGTCGGCGGTCCGGGCCGGCACGCTCGGCCTGCCGATGGCGATCGCGATCATCGGGGGCCTGCCCGAGCGGTTCGCGGGGTTCGCGAGGCTCCACCGCGAGGCGGCGCTCCGGGCCGGCTTCGATCCGCCCCCGGCGCTCAGCATCAACTCCCACGGGTACCTCGCGCCGACGTCCCAGGCGGCCCTGGACGAGTCCTACCCCGCCGTCGCCGAGGTCATGAACCGGATCGGGCGCGAGCGCGGGTGGCCGCCGATGACGAGGGAACAGTACGAGGCCTCGGCCACCCTGCGCGGCGCGAACTTCGTGGGCTCGCCCCAGCAGGTGATCGAGAAGATCCTGTTCCAGCACGAGATCTTCCGCCACGACCGGTTCCTGCTCCAGGTGAGCGTGGGTCCGATGCCGCACCGGCAGGTGATGCGCGCGATCGAGCTGTTCGGCACCGAGGTCGCCCCCGTCGTCCGCCGCGAGGTCGGGGCCGGGGCGGGCCGAGGCTCGCAGGATCGGGCCGACGTCCCGGACGAGCTGGGTTCCGGCTGACACGGCGAGGAGACCCGGCCCGCCGTTCGGCGGACTCCGGACCCTACCCGCGGCGCCGGTGGCGCGGGGGCTCGGGCGGTCGGATCGCCCCGGTGAGGTAGCGCTGGAGCGTGGGGGCGATGGCCCGGACGATGTCCTCGACGCTCGCGGAGGCGAGCGGCTCGATCCGCACGAGGTAGCGGGCCATCGCCACGCCGACCATCTGGCTCGCGACGAGCGCGGCCCGGACCTCGGCGTCGGGGGTCCCGATGGCCTCCGCGATCGGGGCGATGACGCTGGCGCGGACGAACTGCCGGAGCATCGCCGCGGCCCCCTCGTGGGAGGCGGCTGCCCGGAGGAGCCCCATCGCGGCCTGCTGGGCCCGCGGGTCCTCCCACGCGCCCAGGGCCGCGCGGGCGATGGCCTCCCCCACCCGCTCGGGATCCTCGCGGAGGGCCTCGGCGAGGACCTCGCTCGGTACGAAGGGCAGGCGCACGGCGGCGGCGAAGAGCTGCTCCTTCGTCCCGAAGTAGTGGTGGACGAGGGCCGGATCGACCCCGGCGTCGGCGGCGATGCCCCTGATCGTCGCCC
>BEHO01000168.1 GCA_002898915.1 bacterium HR12 | reverse complement strand
CGGTGGTGGTCAAGCTGCTCGTGCGGCGGTTCCGCCGCCGCTTGGAGGGCAGCCCCAACGTCACGCAGGAGCTGAACGTCCAGCGGATCGCCACGCTCACCGGGGCGCTGTCCACGGCGAGCGTGGTGCTCGTGTGGGTGGTGGCGGCCCTCGTCGTGCTGGACCGGCTCCACGTCAGCTTGGGGCCGCTCATCGCCTCCGCGGGCGTGGCGGGGGTCGCCCTCGGCTTCGGCGCCCAGGCGATCGTGCGGGACACGCTGGCCGGCTTCTTCATCCTGCTGGAGAACCAGTTCGGGGTGGGCGACGTGCTCGAGCTCCAGACGACGGCGGGGCCCGTCTCCGGCAAGGTCGAGTCGCTCACGCTCAGGGTGACCTCGCTCCGGGCCTTCGACGGGACGCTGCACATCGTGCCCAACGGGAACATCCAGGTCGTCAGCAACAAGTCCCGGGGGTGGGCGCGGGCGATCGTCGACGTCCGGGTCGCCTACGGCGAGGACGTGGACCGGGTCCGGGCCGTGCTCGAGCGGCTCTTCGAGGAGATCCGGGCCGACGAGGTGCTGAGCGACTGGATCCGTGAGGGCCCGAGCGTGCTCGGGATCGAGACCCTGGGCGAGTACGCGATCGTCATCCGGGTGATCGCCGACACCCGCCCGTCGAAGCGGTGGGACACCGAGCGGATCCTCCGGGAGCGCATCGCCGGGCGCCTGGACGCCGAGGGCATCCGGGTCCCCCTCCCGCCGGTCGGCCCGCGCCCCGGTGGGCCTCAGGCGTAGGGAGCTCCGGGCCGCGGGGCGGTACCCTGGTGCGCACCATGGGCAACCTTCCCTTCGCGTCGGTGGAGGAGCTCCAGCGGGCGCTGGAGCGGGAGCGTTACCTCGCGGACCGCGGCCTCGCCACCGCGATCTACCTCGCGGTGTCCCTCGACAAGCCGCTGCTGCTCGAGGGCGAGGCCGGCGTGGGCAAGACGGAGGTGGCCAAGGTCCTCGCCCGCCTGCTCGATCGGGAGCTGATCCGCCTCCAGTGCTACGAGGGGATCGACGCCTCCCAGGCGCTGTACGAGTGGAACTACTCGAAGCAGCTCATCGCGGTCCGCGCCATGCAGGACGTGACCGCCGAGGCCCACGTCGAGGACCTGTTCGGGCCGTCCTTCCTCGTCGAGCGACCGCTCCTCGCCGCGATCCGGGCCGGGTCGCGGGCGGTGCTGCTCGTCGACGAGCTCGACCGGGCCGACGACGAGTTCGAGGCGTTCCTCCTCGAGATCCTCTCGGAGTTCGCCGTGACGATCCCCGAGATCGGGCGCGTCGCCGCCGAGGAGCCGCCGGTCGTCGTCGTGACCTCGAACCGCACCCGCGAGCTCCACGACGCGCTGAAGCGACGCTGCCTCTACCACTGGATCGACCATCCGGCGCTCGAGCGCGAGGTGGAGATCGTGCGCGCCCGCGCGCCGGAGGTGCCGGAGGCTCTGGCCCGGGACGTGGCCGCCGCCGTGAACCGTCTGCGGACCTTCGACATCGCCAAGCGCCCCGGCGTCGCCGAGACGATCGACTGGGCGAACGCCCTGGCGTTCCTCGGCGCCGAGCGCCTCGACGCCGAGACGGCCCGGGCCACGCTCGGCGCGGTCCTGAAGGACCACGAGGACCAGCAGCTCGCGGCGGCGCACCTCTCGGAGGTGCTCGAGGGTGACCCCGCCGAGCCCTGAGTCGGCGGCCCTCGCGCACCTGATCGGCTTCGGCCGCGAGCTGCGACGCCGGGGGCTCGCCGTCGGGACCGGGCGGATCGTCACGTTCTGCCGGGCGGCGGCCTGCCTCGGGGCGCTCGACCGCGAGGACCTGTACTGGGCCGCCCGCGCCGCCCTGATCTCGCGCCCCGAGGACGTCGAGGCCTTCGACGCGGCCTTCCGGGAGTGGTTCGGCGGGGGGATGCGCATCGTGCTCCGCGTGCCGCCCGAGGTGGCGGACGAGGCCGAGGCCGCGGTCCGGGCCGCGGCCGCCGGCGAGGAGGGGCTCGAGCTCGAGGAGGGGCGCGTCCTCGCCCGCGAGTGGCACGAGCCGGGGGAGGGCGACGAGGCCGAGGGCGAGGCCGCGATCCGGATCGTGGCGAGCGCCTCCGAGGTCCTGCGCTCCAAGTCCTTCGCCGACCTCACCGAGGAGGAGCGCGAGCGCGTGGCGCGGCTGATCCGGCGGCTCGCGGTCCAGGTGCCGATCCGCCGCAGCCGTCGCCTGCGGCCCTCCCCGGGGGGCTCGCGCTTCGACGTGAAACGGACGCTCCGGCGCTCGCTCCGCACCCAGGGCGAGCCCTTCCACCGCGCGTGGCGCGCCCGGGGCACCCGGGCGCGGCCGCTCGTGCTGCTCCTCGACATCTCGGGCTCCATGGCGCCGTACTCGCGGGCCCTCGTGCAGTTCGGGTACGCGGCGATGGCCGCCGGCCGGCGCGTCGAGGTCTTCTGCTTCGGCACGCGTCTCACCCGGGTCACGCGGGTGCTCCGCACCCGCGACCCCGACCGCGCGATCCACGAGATCGGCCGGCGCGTGGCGGACTGGGAGGGGGGCACGCGGATCGGCGAGTCGCTCAAGGCGCTCCTCGACGGCTGGAGCCAGCGGGCCGCGCTCCGCGGCTCCGTGGTCGTGATCTGCTCCGACGGGCTCGAGCGCGGGGAGCCGGACCTGCTCCGGTCGCAGATGGCGAAGCTCCGACGCCTGGCCCACCGGATCGTGTGGGTGAACCCGCTCAAGGGCAGCCCGCGGTACCAGCCCCTCGCCCGCGGGATGGCGGCGGCGCTCCCCTCGATCGACGTGTTCCTGCCGGGCCACAACCTGGAGAGCCTGGAGGAGCTCTCGCGGGCGCTGGCCGGCTGAGGCGGCACGGAACGTTGGTATCCTCGCCGGGCGTATGTCGTCGCCCGCGCGACATCGCCGATCGCTGGCCCACGTTCTCCCGGGCGCCCTCCTCGCGGTCCTCGTCCTCGTCCCCGGCTGCTTCGGGCTCCGCCCATCAGCCGGCTCGTCGCACGCGCACCCGACGGCCGCCGCGTCGACCGGCACGGGGGCGCCGTCGGGCGGCTACCACGGGGTCGTGCTGCCCGAGCCGGTCCGGGTCCGACCCTTCGTCCTCACCGACCAGCGGGGCGAGCCCTTCCGCGTGCCCCAGGACCTGGACGGCCGGGTGAGCCTGCTGTCCTTCGGGTACACCCACTGCCCGGACGTCTGCCCGGGGACGCTCGCCGCGATCGCGGTGGCCCTACGCGGGCTCCCGCCCGAGGTGCGCGACGCGGTGGACGTCGTGTTCGTCACGGTCGACCCCGCGCGGGACACGGTCCCCGTGCTCCGGGACTACGTGGGGCTCTTCTCGGAGGACTTCGTGGCGCTCACCGGCACCGAGGACGAGATCGTCGAGGCGCTCGCGCGGTTCGGCTTCGGGCCGCCGGTGATCGCCGACCTGGGGGGCGGCGAGTACGCGGTGGGGCACCCGGCGGGGGTGCTCGCGATCACGCCGGACGGGTACGCGCGCCTCGAGTACCCGTTCGGCACCACCGTGGAGGCGTACCGGGAGGACCTGGCCCGGTTGGTCGAGGAGGGATGGAGGCAACCATGAGGAGGTCGGTCGTCGCGCTCGCGGCGTTCGCGCTCGTCGGGCTCCTCGCCGCGTGCGGCGGCGGGGACGGCGGAGGGGAGGCGGGGCTCGAGGAGGACACGATCCACATCGCGAACGCCCGGGCCCGCTCGCCGATGCGGGACGTCGCCGCCGTGTACTTCACCGCCCACAACGGGCAGGAGGTCGCGGACCGCCTGCTCGGCGTGTCCTCGCCCGCGGCGGGGCGCGCGGAGATCCACGAGACGGTCGAGGAGGACGGCGTGATGCGGATGCGGCCCGTGGAGGCGGTGCCCATCGGGCCGGGCGAGGAGGTCCGGTTCGAGCCGGGCGGCTACCACGTCATGCTGTTCGACCTCACCGAGCCCCTGGAGGTGGACTCCACGGTCACCGTGGTGCTCGAGTTCGAGCGCGCCGGGCAGATCCCGATCGAGGCGATCGTGGAGCCCTCCGTGCCCGAAGAGGAGGAGGAGGGCATGGACCACATGGGCGACATGGCGACCGGGGAGGGGATGGGGTGACCCGCCCGCTCACTCGCCGCGCAGCTCGAGGTAGTAGTCGATCATCTCGAGCAGGCGGTCCCGCCCGAAGCTCTCGTCGTGCCCCGCGTGCACGATGCGGACGGGGAGGTCGCGCAGGCGCCGCATGCTCGCCAGGTAGTCCTTGA
>BEHO01000167.1 GCA_002898915.1 bacterium HR12 | reverse complement strand
CAGGACCCCGACCAGGCGGCCCGGGAGGTCGGGCTCCGGCCCCTCGCCCGCCAGCGCGAGGATCCTCGCGGGCGCCGCGACGAGGAGGTCGGTCGCGAAGGACGAGGCCTCGACGAGGTGGGCGAGGCGTCGCGCGACCGACGGGTCCCGCGCGAGGGCCTCGGCCACGCGCGGCTCGCCGAGGGCCGCCACGATCACCCGCTCCAGACGGACGAGGGCGGCGTCGGGCTGGGCCCCGAGGGCGAGGGCGGGCGCCATCACCGGGAAGACGTGGGCGAGCACCGCGCCGAGGCGCGAGGAGGGGTCCACGAGCCGGCGCAGCACCTCGTAGGAGCCCTCCGGGTTGGCGAACCCGAGGCCCTCGAGCAGCTCGATCGTGGCCGCCCGGTCCACGCCGGGGCGGGGCGGCCTCGGTCCGGCGAAGGCCTCCAGGAGGGGTCGGTAGAAGAGGCGCTCGTGCAGGCTGCGGACGACGCCGGTCACCCGCTCGTGCTCGGCCGCCAGGGCGTCGGCATCGGGCAGGCCCATCGCGCGCGCGATGCGGGTCCGCGCCTCACGGGCCTCCGGCAGCTCGTGGACCCGCAGGTCGCGCACCATCTGGAGCCGATGCTCCAGGGTGCGGAGGAACCGGTAGGCCTCGGCGAGGGCCGCCGCGTCCTCCTCGGCCACGTACCCGTGGGCGGCGAGGGCGGCGAGCGCCCGGAGCGTGTTCGGCTCCCGCAGCCGCTCGTCCCGGCGGCCGTGCACGATCTGCAGGAGCTGGACGGCGAACTCCACGTCCCGGATCCCGCCCCGACCCCGCTTGACCTCGGAGCCCTCGCGACCCCTGGCCCGGACGTACTCCTCCAGGCGCACCTTCGTCCGACGCACCTCCTCGATCGCGGCGGGGGGCAGGTGCTCCGGGTAGACGACGGGGACGACGGCCTCGAGGAACGCCGCGCCGAGCTCCGGATCCCCGGCGACCGGCCGGGCCCGGATCAGCGCCTGGCGCTCCCAGACCGCGGCCTGCTCGGCGTAGTAGGCCCGCATCGCCTCCAGCGAGCGACTGAGCGCGCCGCCGCGGCCGCCGGGGCGGAGCGTGGGATCCACCCGGAGCGCGATGCCCTCGGCCGTGGGCTCGGCGAGGAGCCGGATGAGCTCCGCGGCCCGTCGCTCCGCCTCCTCCTGGCGCTCCGCCCCGCCCCCCGCGTGGACGAAGAGGAGGTCCACGTCGCTCGCGTAGTTGAGCTCGGCGCCCCCCAGCTTCCCCAGGGCCACGACGGCCATCCCGTCGGGCGCGACCGCGCGGCACGCGAGCGCGATGCAGGCCTCGGCGATGGCGGAGACCTCCGCCACCACCTCCTCGAACGGGGCCCCGCCCAGGTCCCGAGCCGCCACCCGGAGCATCGCCCGGCGCCGGAACCGCCGGAGACCGTCGGCGAGGCCGAGCCGTCGAGCGTCCTCGGCGAGCTCCTCGGCGAGCTCCTCCCGCGAGCGGGGGCGCAGGTCCGCCAGGGCCTCCAGCTCCTCGGGGTGCCCGACGAGCAGGTCCGCCGCGGCCGTCGACAGGCCGAGCACCCGCACCGCGGCCACCAGCACCTCCTCGCGCTCCAGGATCGCCCGGGCCCGGCGATCCTCCCCCACCCGCGAGAGCGCCACCCGCGCGAGCTCGGGATCCGGGGCGAGCGCGAGCGCGCGGCCGAGGGTCTCCGGGCTCAGCATCCTCCCCTCCTCACCGCGGTCGCCGGAGCCGGCGCCCGAGGAGCGTGAGCGCGAGGAAGACCGGGACGGCCAGGACCGCGAGCCCGAGCCCCCACACCGCGGCGTGCCCGAGGGCGGATCGATCCCCCACCACGAGGCCGTGGAAGACCGCGACGATCGCGAGCAGGGCCGCGTACCCGCCCCCGGCGAGCCGGACCAGGTACCGGAGGAGGTCCCCCGCCGGGACGGGGACCGCCCCGCGCAGAGCAGGAAGGCCGCGACCGGCGCGACCAGGAGGCGCACCTCGCTCACGGTCGGAGGAACGGCTCCCACCCCCGCACGAACACGTGCCACCCGATCCAGAGCCACAGCCCGAACAGGACCCACCGGCCGAGGACGGGCCGCATGAGGGTCCGGAGCATGTCGCTCATCGTCGGCCACGGCGGACCGTGGACGAGGCCGATCGCCTGCCACGTGAAGAGCGCCGCGAAGATCACGATCCACCCGACCACGGCCGTCGTGCGCATCTCGCCATCCCCTCGCTCGGTCCGCCTCCAGCCTAGCCCCGGAGTTAACGGCGCCGTAACCGCACCGCCCCCGTCCTCCGCTACCCTGCGGACGTCCGTTCGAGCGAGGAGATACCGATGCCGCTGAGCCCGGAGGCCGAGTACGTGCTGCGGACCGTGGAGGAGCGGGGGATCCGCTTCATCCGGCTCTGGTTCACCGACGTCCTGGGGTTCCTGAAGGCGTTCACGATCACCTCGCAGGAGCTCGAGGGCGCCTTCGCCGAGGGGATGGGCTTCGACGGATCGTCCATCGACGGCTTCTCGCGGATCGAGGAGTCCGACATGGTCGCGGTCCCCGACCCGAGCACCTTCCAGCTGATCCCCTGGAAGACCGAGGCCCAGGTGGCGCGGATGTTCTGCGACGTCCTGAACCCCGACGGGACGCCGTTCGAGGGCGACCCGCGGTACGTGCTGAAGCGCCAGCTCGCCCGCGCCGCCGAGCTCGGCTACACGTTCTACGTCGGGCCGGAGCTCGAGTACTTCTACTTCCGCAGCCCCGACGACCCCCGGTTCCTCGACCAGAGCGGGTACTTCGACGAGACCCCGCTCGACGTGGCCACCGACTGGCGCAAGCGGACCGTCGCGTACCTCGAGTCCATGGGCATCCCCGTCGAGTACGTCCACCACGAGGTCGCCCCGAGCCAGCACGAGATCGACCTCCGCTACACCGACGCCCTCACGATGGCGGACAACGTCATGACGTACCGGCTCACGGTGAAGGAGGTGGCGCAGGAGTTCGGGATCTACGCCACGTTCATGCCGAAGCCCGTGATGGGCGTGAACGGCAGCGGGATGCACACCCACCAGTCGCTGTTCCAGGGCGACCGCAACGCGTTCTTCGACCCCGACGACGAGTACCACCTCTCCAAGGTGGCCAAGCACTACATCGCGGGGATCCTCCGGTACGCCCCGGAGATCACGCTCGTCACGAACCAGTGGGTGAACTCCTACAAGCGCCTCGTGCCGGGGTTCGAGGCGCCGGTGTACGTGTGCTGGGCGAGGAGGAACCGCAGCGCCCTCGTGCGCGTCCCGATGTACAAGCCGGGCAAGGAGCAGGCCACGCGGATCGAGTACCGCTCGCCGGACCCGGCGTGCAACCCGTACCTCGCCTTCGCCGTGATGCTCGCCGCCGGTCTCGCCGGCATCGAGAACGAGAAGGAGCTCCCGCCCGAGGCCTCGAACAACATCTACGAGATGACGGAGGAGGAGCGGCGGGCCGCCGGGATCCGCTCGCTCCCCGAGGACCTCTACGAGGCGATCGAGCTCGCGGCCTCCTCGAAGCTGCTCCGGGACGCGCTCGGGGAGCACGTGCACGAGTTCCTGATCCGGAACAAGCGGCAGGAGTGGGACGCCTACAAGGCCTACGTGACGCCGTACGAGCTCGAGCGGTACCTGCCGATCCTGTAGCGGACCGACCGAGCGGCGCACGGGCGCCGGGGGACCACGCCGGAGCGGCGGGTGGCGCCCCGGGGGCGGGCTCCGGTATCGTCGGCGTCCTGACGAGGACCGGAGGGGGATCATGAGCGAGCCACAGCGCGAGGAGCCGATCTCGCCGGCCCTGGCGGAGGCCAGACGTCGGCGGGCCGACCTCCACCACGCCCTGGTGGAGGTCGAGGAGGCGATCTCGGGCCCCGCCGTGGGCCGGGAACCCCTCTGGACCCAGGAGGTCGTCGCCGCCCTCGCCAAGCTCCGCGAGACCATCGAGGAGCACATCGAGGTCACCGAGCGCACGGACGGCCTCTACGACGAGATCCTCCAGAAGGCGCCCCGTCTGGCCAGCGCCGTGCAGCGCCTGCGCGACGAGCACCCCGTCCTGCGGGACACGACCTCGGAGCTCATGGCCAAGCTACGGACCACGCCCATCGGGACCACGTGGTCGCTCGAGGACGCCCGCGACGAGGTCCAGCGGCTGCTCGGGAGGATCGTGAAGCACCGGCAGGCCGGCGCCGACCTCGTCTGGGAGGCCTACAACCTCGACATCGGCGGCCTCGAGTAGGGGCCGGGCCCGCCTCGAGGTC
>BEHO01000166.1 GCA_002898915.1 bacterium HR12 | reverse complement strand
CCCGGATCTGATCATCGCCGACGAGCCGACGACCGCCCTTGACGTGATGGTCCAGGCGCAGGTCCTGCGCCTGCTGAAGGACCTCCAGCGGGAGCTCGGCCTCGCGATGCTGTTCATCACCCACGATCTATCGGTCCTCGTCGAGGTGAGCGACCGCCTGGCCATCATGTACGCGGGGAAGCTGGTCGAGGAGGGCCCGGCGGTCCCCGTGTTCCGCGAGCCGAAGCACCCCTACACGCGGGCCCTCGCCGCCGCCTTCCCCCAGGTCGGGGACGAGCGGTTCCGTATGGCCCCCTCCGGGCTGCCGGGCGACCCGCCGTTCCCGGGCCAGGCTCCGCCCGGATGCTCCTTCCACCCCCGGTGCCCCCTCGCCTTCGAGGACTGCTCGCGGATCGAGCCCGAGATGTACCCCGCGGGCGAGGGCCGGCGCTCGGCGTGCCTGCTCGTGAAGCGGGGCGAGCCGGTGGAGGCGGCGCCGTGAGCGACGCGGCCCCGACCACGACCCCCGCCCGAGCGGAGACGCGCCGACCGATCCTCGAGGTGCGCGACCTGCACGTGCGGTTCGCGGGGCGGATCGGGCTCGCCCAGGGGCTCCTCGGGAAGCGCCCGCCCGAGGCCCGGGCCGTGGACGGCGTCTCGCTCGAGCTCTACCCGGGCGAGGTCCTCGCGCTGGCCGGCGAGTCGGGCTGCGGCAAGACGACCCTGGCCCGGACCATCATGGGCCTCGAGCGTCCCCGCGCGGGGGAGATCCTGTTCGAGGGGCAGCCGCTCGGGCGGACGACGAAGGCGCTGCGCGAGTACCGCCGCCGCGTCCAGATGGTGTTCCAGGACCCCACCGCGGCGCTCAACCCGCGCCAGACGATCTACGAGTCGGTCGCCGAGGGGCTGCGCGTCCACGGCATCACCCGCGGGCCGAACGGCGAGACCGAGGAGGAGCTCGTGGCGCGGGCGCTCGCGCGGGCCGGCCTCCGCCCTCCGGAGCTGTTCTTCCTCAACTACCCCCACGAGCTCTCCGGCGGTCAGCGGCAGCGCGTCGTGATCGCCGGCGCCCTCGTGCTCGAGCCCGAGATCATCGTGGCCGACGAGCCGGTCTCGAGCCTCGACGCCTCGGTCCGGGGCGAGATCCTCAAGCTCCTCCTCGGGCTGCGGAACGAGCTCGGGATCGCCATGCTCGTGGTCACCCACGACCTCGGCCTCGCCTGGACCATCGCCGACCGGGTGGCGGTGATGTACCTGGGGCGGATCGTCGAGATCGGCCCGGCCGAGGAGGTCCTCACCCGACCCCTCCATCCCTACACGAAAGCCCTCCTCGAGGTGGTTCCGGAAGCCGGGGGGATCGACCGCCCGTTCCTGGCGGGCGAGCCGCCGGATCCCACCCGGATCCCGCCGGGCTGCCGCTTCCACCCGCGGTGCCCCGAGGTCGCGAGCGGGGTCGCCGAGGGGGCGGGCGTGCTGGACCGCTGTCGCGGCGAGGATCTCGGCCTCCAGGAGCTGCGCCCCGGGCACCTGGCCGCCTGCCACCTCGTGGCGAAGCTCGCGGGGCGCGAGAGCGCCCCGCCGCCGGCTCCGATCGACGCCTCCTAGGCGAGGTCCCCGGCGTGCGTCTCCTCGGAGCGCTGCGACGGGGCCCCCTCCCCGCCCTTCAGCACCCCGAGGATGGCCTCCATCTCGGTGTCGCCCAGGCGATCCCTCCCGGCGCCCTTCGCCGCGGCGAGGAGCGTGCGGAGGTTGGCCTCGGCCATCTCGGCACGGCCCTCGAGCTCGCGGACGCGCTCGGCGAGCATCCGGGCCCGGCGCTCGGCCTCGTCCCTCGCCTCACGGGCCTCGCGAGCCTCCTCCATCGCGCTGCGCAGGCTGGCGCGGAGCGTCGCCACCTCACGGCCGAGCTCGACGAGCCGGTCGATCGCCTCCCGCCCGATCTCCGAGTAGGTCGGTCGCTGATCCGTCGGCGCCTCGTGCCGGACCGCCCGCCGGACCTTGGTGCGGGCGCGCCGCGGACGGGGGACCTGCTCCTTCTCGCCCGGCTGGATCGGCGTGGCGTCGAGGAGCCGGTACCGACCGTCCTGCGCCTCGAGCCGCCGGCGGGCGAGCAGCGCCCGGACGGCGCGGGCCGCGACGAGGGGCTCCGCGATCCCGATCTGGCGAGCGACGTCGGCGGGCGCGACGTCGAGCAGCTCGCCCGGCTGGACCCGGGCGGCGATCGCGGCCAGGAAGGCGTTGGCCCTCTCCAGGCTCTCCTGATTCATGGCGCTATCTCACCCCATCTCCGACGTCGGCGCCAGTCGCCGTCCGCGGCGCCCAGGAAAGAGTGACAAAACCGGGTCGCCGATTTGACGGCGTGGTCCGGACCATCGTATAAAACGGATGGCGCCGCTGGGACCTTCGGGTTCCGGCGGCGCCGCTTTTCACGACCCGAGCCCGCGAGGAGACCGGTGCCCGACGACGCGCAGGACCACCCCCTCCCGCTCACAGGCATCCGCGTCGCCGACTTCTCGCGGGTGCTCGCAGGGCCCCTCGCCACGATGCTCCTCGCCGACCTCGGCGCCGACGTGATCAAGGTCGAGCGGCCCGGCTCCGGCGACGACACCCGCGCCTGGGGCCCGCCCTTCGTCGGCGAGGACGCCGCGTACTTCCTCGCGCTGAACCGCAACAAGCGCTCGGTCGCCCTCGACCTGCAGACCCCGGAGGGCGCCACCGCGGCGCGCCGCCTCGCCCTCGCGAGCGACGTCGTCGTGGAGAACTTCCGCCCGGGTCTCATGGCCCGCTTCGGCCTCGACCACGCCTCGCTCGCCGCGGAGCGACCCGACCTCGTGTACTGCTCGCTCGTCGCCTTCGGCGAGGAGGGGGAGTCCGCCTCGCGCCCCGGCTACGACATCATCGTCCAGGCCCTGTCGGGGCTCATGAGCTTCACGGGCCATCCGGGAGGCGAGCCGACGAAGGTCGGGGGGGCCCTCCTCGACGTGGTCTGCGGTCTGTACGCCGCGAACGGCATCCTCGCGGCCCTCGTGGATCGACGGACGACGGGCCGCGGGCGCAGGATCGTGGTGTCGCTCTACGAGGCGAGCCTCGCGGCGATGGTGAACCAGGCCGCGAACTACCTCCTGGGCGGCATCGTCCCAGGCCCCCTCGGGAACCAGCACCCGAACATCGTCCCGTACCAGCTCTTCCAGGCCGCCGACCGTCCCTTCATCCTCGCGGCCGGGAACGACCGGATGTTCGAGCGGACCTGCGAGGTGCTCGGGATGCCCGAGCTCGCCCGGGAGGAACGGTTCGCCACCAACGAGGCGCGGGTGCGGAACCGCGACGCGCTGATCCCGATGCTCGCCGAGGCCTTCCGGCGCCGCCCGGCCGCCGAGTGGCTCGCCGCCCTGGAGCGCGTGGGCGTGCCCTGCGCGCCGGTGCTGCGGATGGACGAGGTGTTCGACACCCCCGAGGGCGCGCGGATGGTGCAGGAGGTGCCGGATCCCGTCCGCGGCCCCCTGCGCCTCGTGGCCGATCCGATCCGGCTCGACGGCGCGCTGCCTCCCGTCCGTCTGCCCCCGCCCCGGCTCGGCGAGCACACCGAGGAGGTCCTGCGCGAGCTCGAGCGGGGATGACCCGGGCGTCGGTCGCTCGACAGGGCCCCGGGCTCACGCGAGCAGGTACCGGCGGGACAGGGGTACGGACCGGACCGGCTCGGCCGCGAGCGTCCGCCCGCCGAGCGAGACGCGTCCGTCCCGCGGATCCACCTCCACGGGGAGCCAAGCCCGGCCGGCGACGAGCGCCTCCCGGGTGAGACCGCGGGTGCCCGCGACGGCCACGAACCGCCGACGGCTGCCGAGCCGCTCTCGGATCCCCGCCTCCAGCGCCGCGCGGGAGACGAACGTGACCCCCACCGAGGCTCCCGCCCGGCCGGTCCCGGCCCAGTGCGGACCCTGACGGACCGGCTGGGCGCCCTCGATCGTCGCGTTCCCCTCGCCGAGCGCCCCCCACGCGAAGGCCCCGGCCTTGAGGACGAGCTCCGGACGGACCCCGAAGCGGTCGGGCCGCCAGAGGACCACGTCCGCCAGCCGCCCCGGCGCGAGGCTCCCCACCTCCTGCGCGATGCCGTGGACGATCGCCGGGTCCACGGTCACCTTGGCCAGGTAGCGGAGCACGCGCTCGTTGTCGTCGGCGTCGGACCCGGAGCCCTCGTCGGCGGGTACCCAGCGCCGCACCCGCGGCGGCGCCGGCCACCCGTGGCCCGCCTCCGAGGCCCGCCAGCGCTTCATGGCATCGGCCAGCTGGAAGGTGCGCCGCACC
>BEHO01000165.1 GCA_002898915.1 bacterium HR12 | reverse complement strand
TAGTCCACGAGCACGAGGAACGGCTGCCCCGCCTCCACGGCTTCGACCCTCCCCGGCACCACCTCGAGCGCCTCGATCCCACGGGCGATGGCGGCGTCGTCGATACCGAGCACACGGGCCGTCGCGACGGCCGCGAGGCAGTTCTCCACGTTGAAGGCGCCCCGGAGCCGTGAGCGGATGTGCAACGCCCCGACGCGGAAGGAGATCCCCTCCGACGTCGCGCGCACGTCCTCGGCGCGGACGTCGGCCCCGGGGCCGAGACCGTAGGTCACCGTCGGCAGGTCCCCGTCCTCGAGCCGACGGCCCTCCGGGCTGTCGTGGTTCACCACCGCCCGCTCGCTCAGGGCCGGCGTGAACAGGCGCGCCTTGGCGGCGAAGTACGCCTCCATCGTCGGGTGGTAGTCCAGGTGGTCCTGGGAGAGGTTGGTGAACACCGCCACCTCGAAGCGGGTCCCGTCCACCCGGCGCTGGTCGAGCCCGTGGGAGGAGACCTCCATCGCCACCGCCTGGACCCCCTCCTCCACCATCTCCGCGAGGAGGCGCTGCAGGTCCGGGGCCTCGGGGGTGGTCCGCGGGAACGGAGTGGGCCGCTCCCCGATCCAGACGCCCGTGGTCCCGACCACGCCGGATCGCCACCCGTGGGCGCGGAAGATGGAGCCCAGCAGGAAGGTGGTCGTCGTCTTCCCGTTCGTCCCCGTGACGCCCACCATCCGGAGGCGGCGCGAGGGATGGCCGTGGAAGGCCGCCGAGATCGGCCCGAGCGCGTCGCGGACCCGGTCCACGCGCACCTGCGTGACCCCGAGGGGCAGGAACCGCTCGACGAGCAGCGCCACCGCGCCGCGCTGCACCGCCTCGGCCGCGAAGTCATGCCCGTCGGCGCGGGCGCCGGGGATGCACGCGAACAGGTCGCCCGGCCGGACCTCGGCCGAGCGGTAGCGGAGCCCGGAGACGCGGACGGCGGCGCTCCCGCGGACCTGCGCCTGCGGCAGGTCCTCGACGAGCTCGCTCAGGGTGCGGGCCTGGAGGGGACGGACCACGACCTCCGAGCCTACCGTCCCCGCGCGCGCCTCCACGCTCACCGCGCGACCCCCGCCGTCGGCGGCGGCGGCAGCGGTCGTCCGGGCTCGATGCCGAGCCTCGTGATCGCCGCGCGGGCGACCTCCTGGAACAGGGGCGCCGCCGCGACCCCGCCGTAGTCCGTGGCCGGGCGGTCCAGGATCGCCGCGATCACCACGCGCGGCTCCGAGGCCGGGAGGAACCCGATGAAGGAGGCGATGTACTGGCCCCGCAGGTACCCGCTCCCGTCCGGCGCCGGGATCCTCGCCGTGCCGGTCTTCCCCGCGACCTGGTACCCGGGGACGGCGGCGTTCGCTCCGGTCCCCGACTCCACGGCGTGCGCGAGCATCCGCGCGATCACCGCGGCGGTCTCCGGCGCCACCACCCTGCGCGTCCGCGGCGCCGGCGCCGGGATGGATCCCTCCCTCGGATCCCGGATCCCGCGGACGAGCCGGGGCTGGACCCATCTCCCGTCGTTCGCGATCGCCGCGTAGACGGCGGCCATCTGCAACGGCGTCGCCGCGATCCCCTGCCCGTACGAGATCGTCGCCAGGCTCGATCCCGTCCAGGCGTACAGGGGCGGCAGGATGCCCGGCGACTCGCCGGGGAACCCCAACCCCGTCGGTCGGCCGAGACCGAACCGATCGAGGTAGGCGGCCATCGCCGGAGCGCCGACCCGCTGCGCGACGAGGACCGATCCGATGTTGCTCGATTCCGCGATGATGTCCCCCAGGGTCATCCGGAGCACACCGTGGGGGTGCGCGTCGTGGATCGTGTACCCGCCGACCCGCATCTCCCACGGCACCGAGAAGACCTCCCGGAGGCCAACCGCGCCGCGGTCCACGGCGGCGGCGGCGGTGATGACCTTGTTCGTCGAGCCGGGTTCGAAGGCGTCCGTGACCGCCCGGTTCCGGTACGTGTCCGCCGAGGCCTCCGCGAACGTGTTGGGATCGAACCACGGGTAGCTCGCCACGGCCAGCAGGTCCCCGGTCCTGACGTCCATGACGATGACCGTTCCGCCGCGCGCGCGGTTCACCCGCACGTGTTCCTCGAGCGCCCGCTCCGCCTGGTACTGGAGGTCGCGGTCGATCGTCGTGACGACCGTCGCCCCGGGGATCGGAGGTCGTTCCACGTCGATGCCGCCGGCGATGGGCTGCCCGAGCGGGTCGATCTCCTGCGTCCGCTCCCCAGGGGTCCCGGCGAGCTCATCCTCGTACTCCAGCTCCAGGCCAGCGAGACCGACGCCGTCCACGCCGACGAAGCCGAGCACCTGCGCGGCGAGGGACCCCGCGGGGTACGAGCGCCGGCTGCTCGGCAGGAACCCGACCCCGGGCAGGCCGAGCGCGGCGATCCGCTCGGCGAGGTCCAGGTCCACCTGCCGCGCGAGGTAGACGAAGGAGGTGTCCTCCCGCAGGAGCCCCGCCAGCTCCGCCCTGCCCCGCCCGAGGAGCGGGGCCAGGACCGCCGCCGTCGCCCAGGGATCCTGCACGTACCGGGGATCGGCGTAGACGTCCCGGGCTTCGAGCGAGACGGCGAGGGGCTCGCCGTTCCGGTCGACGATCGCCCCGCGCGTGGCGGGCAGCTCCACGGTGCGCAGCCGCTGCTCCAACGCCAGCTCCCGCAGGGACGCGGCCTGGCTCACCTGCAGGACCGTCAGCCGCACGAAGATCGCCCCGAACGACACGAGCATCGCCGCGAGGAGCGCCACGAGCCGCGAGAGGGGTGGTCGGCTCACGCTCCACCCCCCTCGGGGTCCGCCTCCCCGGTCGGAGCCGCCTGGTCCTCGCCGAACGGGTGGAGGGGTCGGATATCGTCGGGGAGACGCATCCCGTTCCGACGAGCCCAGGCGGCGATCCGACCGGGGGCGGACAACCTGGCCTGCTCGTGCACCAGCTCCCGGTGCTCGAGGCCGAGGGACTCGATGCGCCGCTCGGTCTCCTCGATCCGCAGCGCCTGATGCGCGAGCAGGGCGTTCAGGCCCGCGATGCCGAGCACCATCGGAGCCAGCAGCACCGTGGCCGCGATGGCGAACCCCACGCGATGCGAGCGCCGCCGCACCCGGGCACGAGGCCCGACCGCGCGAGGACCCTCCCGCGGGGCGGAGCGCCTCGGCGCGGGGACGTGGGAGGGACGCCGCCGTGGAGCGGGCACCTCCACGGGGCGTGGGGTCAGGTGACGTTCGGCGGGCAGGCTCATGCCGCCTCCCCGAGGCGCTCGGCCGCGCGGAGCTTCGCGCTCCGGGCGCGCGGGTTCCGGGCCCGCTCGGCCTCGGACGGTCGTCGTGGCTTCCGCGTGAGAACCCGCAGCTCGGGCGAGCCCGCCAGGAACCGCTTCACGATCCGGTCCTCGAGGGAGTGGTACGAGATCACGACGAGCCGCCCGCCTGGCGCGAGCAACGCCACGACCCGCGGCAGGGACGTCTCGAGTTCCTCGAGCTCGCGGTTCACCGCGATCCGCAGGGCCTGGAACGTCCGGCGGGCGGGGTGCGGCCCACCGCGACGGGCGCCCAGCGCGCCCGCGACGACCCGGGCGAGCTCCTCGGTCGTGCGGATCGGCCCCCGTCGACGCGCGCGGACGATCGCGGCCGCCACCCGTCGGGCGCGCGGCTCCTCCCCGTAGGCCGCGATGATCCGAGCGAGCTCGGCCTCGGTCGCCTCGTTGACGAGCTCGGCTGCGGACGGACCCTCCCCCTCCATCCGCATGTCCAGCGGCCCGGGGAGGCGGTAGCTGAACCCGCGATCGGCCCGGTCGAGCTGCATCGAGCTCACCCCGAGGTCGTAGAGGGCCCCGTCGATCCCCTCCCGCACCGGCGGTCGGGAGAAGCGGGCGACCACGGCGGCGAACCGAGGCCCGTAGCGGCCGAGCCGACGGACGGCTTCGCGCACCGCCTCCGGGTCTCGGTCCAGCCCGACCACGCGCTCCACGCCGGCCTCGAGCAGCGCCTCGGCGTGACCGCCGGCGCCGAGCGTGAGGTCGAGGACGAGCCCGCGACCGCCGAGCAGCTCCGTCACCTCGGCGACCATCACCGGCTCGTGCGGGGTCGAGCCCACGGCCCTCACCCCCGCGTCGCCGCCGCGACCACGACGACGCAGGCCACGATGGCCGCCGCCACCACCGCGAGCAGCACGAGGCTCTCGCGCCCCTCACGTTCGAGCGGACCCCTCACATCCGACCCCCGATCGACCCCCGTGCTAGCGCGAACCCGGCTGGAGCGTCCCCGCGAGGGAGGCGCCGCCGTGGGTCT
>BEHO01000164.1 GCA_002898915.1 bacterium HR12 | reverse complement strand
TGGGAGATCGAGCACCTGCCCGTCGCCGAGCGACGCCGCGCCATCCGGGAGCTCGGCTGGCACGACGAGCGCCGCTACTACGCCGCGCTCTACCGGCAGCTCGAGGCCCCCGAGGCCCGCTGGGCCCTCGGGCCGTCCCGCTGGGAGCAGCTCCGTCGGCTCGCCTCCGTCGGGAGCTACCGCGGGCTCTGGGCTCCCGAGGAGCTGACGGGCCAGCTCCGCCTGGAGGTGCAGCCGTGAGCCTGGACGCGCAGCTCCGCTGCAGCCTCTGCGGCCACGAGGAGACGCGGCCGTGGACCCAGGTCGTCCTCGGTGAGCGCTGCCCGAGGTGCACCACGGGGCGCCTGATCCAGGTGGACGTGCGGCTGGGCGCAGGCCCCGCGCAGGCCCCGGGAGAGGGGGTGAGGCCCAGAAACACCCGACCCTAGCCGCGCCGCTCCGGAGAGCGGCCAACGACGAGGGAGGTGGCATGCGCCGCGTGATCGTGACGGCCCTGGTCCTCTGCACGACGAGTTGGGGGCTCGTGGGAGGCCAGGGCCACCGGATGACCCGGCTCGACGATTCTCGGCCCATCGCGAGCCGGAGCGCAAGTCGGGGGCCGTGCGACGAGGAGCGATACCGCATGAGGCCTGCGATGGGACGACAGGAGGTCGGCCGCCGGGTGAGGGCGCTGATCCGCTGCGCGGTGGAGCGCTGGGACGTACCTGGGGGCGCCGACAAGGCGATCGCCGTCGCCCGCTGCGAGTCGGGCTTCTGGCCCTGGGCGAACGGGGACGGGAACCTCGGGGTGTTCCAGCACCGCGACCGGTACTGGCAGGACCGCGTCCGGCGCCTGCTCCGCGAGAGGTGGTTCAGCCGCCGCCAGTGGGAGCGCATCGACCGTGACGCCACGGTCCACCCGGGCGCGGCCTACCTCGCGCGAGCGAACGTGCTGGTGGCGGTCCGGATGGCCCACGCCTCGGGCTGGGGAGCGTGGAGCTGCGCATGAGCCGCTGGGTCCCGATCTCCGAGATCCTCGATGCCTACGAGGAGCGCGCGGCCTCCGAGCTCGCCGGGCGCGGCCCTCGGGGCGCGGGGCACGTCTGCCCGACCTGCGGCGCGGAGTTCGGCCGCTCCGCCTCGCTCGAGGTCCACATGCACCGGGCCCACCCGAGGCGCGTCGGCGGCCGAGGTGAGGGGAGGCGCGAGCGGTGAGCCCGATCGCCACGCTCCGCCCGCGCTACCGCGAGGTCGGCCGCCTGCGGCTCGGGGAGGCCGTGGCCGGCCCTGGGGGACGCAGCCGCCCCCAGGCGCTCGAGACCTGGCGGCTCACGAGCCCCTACGCCGACCCGATCGCCGCCGCGGCGAGGCTCTGGGGCGGAACCGTCGCCGAGCACGACGGGGTCTACGACCTCGTCACCGAGGTGTCCTCGCTGCCCGTGCTCGTGCCGGACCAGGACCCCCTCGAGGCCCAGTGGCTCGAGGAGTGGTCCGCCGGAGGGCTCGTGCGCCGCTGCGACGGCATCGCTCAGGTCTCCGGCGAGCCGTGCCTCCGCGACGAGGACCCCCCCGGGTGCCGCTGCCAGCCGACCACCCACCTGCTCGTCGTCCTCCCCGACCTCCCCGACCTCGGGGTGTGGCGGCTCACCACCCGCGGCTGGGCCGCGGCCTCCGAGCTCCCGCAGGCCGTCCGCCTGGTGCTCCACCTCGCCGGCCGAGGCCGGATGCCCCGCGCGGAGCTCGCGATCGAGCGCCGCAGCCGCCGCACCAGCGGGGAGACCCAGCGGTTCGTCGTCCCGGTCCTCCGGGTCCCGGTGGCGCTCTCCGAGCTCGCGGAGGGCTCCGCCCGCGCCGCCCTCCCGGCCGGCGTGGACCCGGAGACCGGTGAGATCCTCCCGGACTCCTCCACTGCGTCCGAGGTGTCCGGGCCGTCCGCCGCGGTCGCGCCACCTGGGGCCGCGCAGCTCGCGGCCGCGGCGGACCCCACGTCCCCGCCGCGAAGGCCGGGCCCTGCAGCGGCCGGGGACGCCTCCCCGAGCGACGACGAGGGCCTCTGGGAGGACCCGTGGGAACCGGAGGCCGAGGCGGACGGGGAAGGCGCCGAGGCCTCCGGCTCCCGCAGCCGCGACTGCCTGCATCTCGCCGGCACCAGGACGGTGGTCGGCGCCCGCGGGCAGCGCGTGGAGGTCTGCGTCTCGTGCTCTCGACCGGTGGAGGTCACAAGGTGAGCGTTCAGGCGATCGCGTCCGTCCTCGAGAACAGCGAGATGAAGGGGACCGCCCGGCTGGTCCTCATCGCGCTCGCCAACCGTGACGGCGACCACGGTATCCATCCCTCGATCGACGCGTTGGCCCGCGACTGCCGCATGTCCCGACGGGCGGTCCAGGAGGCCATCCGTCGCTGCGTCGAGGCCGGCGAGCTTCACGTGGAGCCCAACGCCGGGCCGAACGGGACCAACCGCTACTGGCTCCACATCGACCGCGGGGGGTGCAGATTCTGCACCCGTGCAGATCCTGCACCCGTGCAGATTCCCGCCGGAAAGCTGCACCCGAACCCAAGGAACAAGAACTACCCCCCTGAGAGTTCTCGGAACCCTTCGGGTTCCTCGAACTCTCCTCCCCCCACGGGTGATCGGCTCGACGATGCCTTCGGCGAGTTCTGGCGGCTCTACCCGCGCAAGGTCGGCAAGCGAGCAGCTCGCGCTGCCTTCGAACGCGCCGCTCGGCGCGCCTCGGTGGATGCGATCCTCGAGGGCGTTCGGAGGTTCGCGGCCGACCCGAACCTGCCGGAGAAGAGCTTCATCCCGCACCCGACGACCTGGCTGAACCAGGACCGGTGGGAGGACGAGCCGCTGCCGCCGCGCACGGGCCAGGGCTCGCGGCGCGGAGATCCCGGCGGCAGGAACCGCGCGTTCCGGATCCTCGAGCAGGCGGGCCGGATGCGGGAGGAGCGGCTGCGCGGCGGGTCGCCGGCGGGCCGGCCGCCGCTCAGGGCGCTTCCGGGAGGCGGGCCGTGACCCGCGACGAGGCGCTCGCGATCCTCGGCGTGCTCGTCGCCGAGTACGGGGACCAGATCCCCGAGGCCAGGGCGGCCCTCGTGCTCGAGGAGCTCGCCCGGTTCGACCCCGAGGTCGGCCTCGAGGCCGCCCGGCGGATGATCCGCGCCGAGCGCTGGTTCTCCACGGCGGCCCTCGTCGGGCTGCTCGAGCTCGTCGCCTACGAGCGGGAGCGCGCGCTCGAGGAGGCGGGGGTGCCCGACCCCGTCCCCGCTCGCCCGCTTCCGCCCGTGCCCGAGGACCTGCTCTCGGCGGAGGAGATCGCGGAGAGGGCGCGCGAGCTCCGCCGTCGGCTGGCCGGCAAGGGGCCCGTCGGCGAGCTGGTCGCCGACGCGCTGGAGCGGGAGCTCACCGATGGATGAGCTCCGAGTGGCCCTCGAGCGCATGCTCGTCGCCTTCGGCGGCGCGCAGGTCGCGGAGCGGGCCGGCGCCTATGCCCAGGCGGTCCGCGAGGAGCACGCGTGCGAGCGGTGCGCGGCGGCGGCCGCGAGGACCCTCACGCGCACGGCCAAGCGGAGGCCGGTGCCGGCGGACCTGCTCGAGGAGACGCGCTCCGTCATGGGCACCTCGATCCACGCCCAGCACGTCCCGGAGCGCGCCGCCCTCGAGCCAGGGGACCCCGAGGGATGGTGGCGGCTGCAGGCGCCGTCGATCGTCCGCGCCGCCTGGCCCGAGCTCGGGCCGGCCGAGGTCGAGCTGGTCTGCCGGGAGCTGCAGCGGCAGGCCTCCCTCGGCCTCGTTCGCGCCGACGAGGCCGAGGTCCGAGCCAACCTCGGCTGGGAGGACGAGTGGGGCCCGACGACCGAGCGCAGGTGGTGGATGAGGTTCCTGGGGATGGTGAGGGGGAATCACGATGGGACAGAGGACGGCATCGGGACTGTCGCGTAGGCAGATCGAGGAGCTCCGCGCACGGAGCCTCGAGGAGCTCGAGGCGGTCATCGAGCGCGGCATCGCCACCTTCGTCGAGGTCGGGCGCGCGCTGCTGGAGATCCGCGATCGGCGGCTGTACCGGGAGCGGGGCTACGAGCGCTTCGAGGACTACTGCCGGGAGCGGTGGGGATTCACGAGGAGCAGGGCCTACCAGTACCTCGACGCGGCGGAGGTGATGTCCACCATGGTGGACACGGACCTACCGCCTCCCCCCACCGAGCGTGTCGCCCGGGAGCTCGCGCCGCTCAAGGACGAGCCGGAGAGGCTGCGCGCCGTGTGGGAGGAGGCATTGAGGAGGGCGCCGTCGAGCGAGGCGGATGCTCCGCAGCCGACGGCG
>BEHO01000163.1 GCA_002898915.1 bacterium HR12 | reverse complement strand
GAGCAGCCCGGTCCAGATCAGTCGGAAATCGCGCGAGGCGCGCAGCGGCGAGAGATCGGCGACGACGCGCCGGAGCAGCGGCGGCCGATCCTCGTCCCTCGACACCGGCCGCGACGGTAGCAGGCCCTCGCGAACGTGCGTCGGGGGCGAGGGGCGTCCGCCCCTGGGGCCCCAGCGTCGCGCGTCAGCCGGTGACCGAGCCGATCGCCTCGTCGAGGATCGCGAGGCCCTCCTCGAGCAGCGCCTCGTCGATGTTGATCGGCGGGAGCAGCCGGATCACGTTGCCGTAGGTGCCGGCGGTGATGACGATGACGCCCCGCTCCAGCGCGGCGCGGGAGATCGCGCTCATCGTCTCGGCCGCGAGCGGCTCCTTCGTGGCGCGGTCCGCGACGAGCTCGAGGGCCCACATCGCGCCGCGGCCGCGGACGTCGCCGATCACGGCGTGCTTGGCCTGCATCTCCCCGAAGCGCTTGGCGATGATCTCGCCCACCCGCCGGGCCGAGGCCAGCAGGTCCTCGCGCTCGATCTTGTCGAGCACCGCCAGGGCCGCCGCCGCCGCGACGGGGTTGCCGCCGTAGGTGCCGCCGAGCCCGCCGACGTGGACCGAGTCCATGAGCTCCGCGCGGCCGGTGACGGCGCTGATCGGCAGGCCGCCCCCGAGGGACTTGGCGCTCGTGATCATGTCGGGCACGACGCCCTCGTCCTCGATGGCGAACCAGCGCCCGGCGCGGCCCATCCCGGCCTGGATCTCGTCGGAGATGAACACGATGCCGTGCTCGGCGCAGAACTCCGCGAGGCCCTTCAGGAACCCCGGCGCCGGGACGATGAACCCGCCCTCGCCCTGGATGGGCTCGACGATGACCGCGGCGATGTTCTCCTCGCCGATGTGCTTGTGCATCTCGTCCTTGGCGTAGGCGAGGGCCTCCTCGGCGCAGCGCTCGGGGCCGGAGGGCCAGCGGTAGGGGTAGGCGAAGGGCAGGCGGTAGACCTCCGGGGCGAAGGGGCCGAAGCCCTGCTTGTACGGCATGACCTTGGCCGTGAGGGTCATCGCGAGGAGCGTCCGGCCGTGGAAGGCGTGGTCGAAGGTGACGATGGCCGGGCGCTTCGTCGCGTGACGGGCGATCTTGATCGCGTTCTCGACCGCCTCGGCTCCGGAGTTGGCGAACATCGTCTTCTTCTCGAAGTCGCCGGGCGCGAGCGCGTTCAGGCGCTCGGCGAGGGCGATGTAGGGCTCGTTCGCCGTCACGTGGAAGCACGTGTGGGTATCCAGCTCGAGCTGGGCCTGGGCCGCCTTCACGACCTCGGGGGCCGTGTGCCCGACGTTCAGGACCGAGATGCCGGTCGCGAGGTCGATGAAGCGGTTCCCGTCGACGTCCTCGACGATCGCGCCCGAGGCCCGGGCCGTCACGATGGGGTGGAGGTTGGCCACGCCCTGCGGGATGGCCGTCTTCCGGCGCTCGAACAGCTCGCGCGACCTCGGGCCGGGGATCTCGGTCACCACCTTGCGCTCCTGCGGGATGTCCAACGGTCTTCCTCCTTCCGCACGCCGCACGCCGTCGCACGCGACCGCCCGAGGGCGCCGCTGCACCAGTGTCCACCCTCCGGCGCCGTCCTGTCAGGAAGGGTCGCAACCAACCGCGACCAGCGGGTTTGTACGAGGCGTCCACCCGGGGCGCCGGGGTCGCGGGACCCGCGCCCGCTTTGTACGCCTCGTACAATCCTGCCGTGGGGCTGACCATCCGGGACATCCTGAACGTCCCCGGCCTCGCGCTCCGTCTCGTCGCCGGCGAGGCGGGCGTCGATCGGGGCGTCCGCTGGGTCCACCTGAGCGAGCTCGAGGACCCCACGCCCTGGCTGAAGGGCGGGGAGCTCCTGCTCACGACGGGCCGGGGGGTGGGGGAGACGGCCGCGAAGCAGCGGGCGTACGTCCAGCGCCTCGTGGCGGCCGGCCTGGCCGGCCTCGGGTTCGGGCTCGGCTTCGGCTTCGAGCGGGTGCCGAGGGCGATGGTGAACGCGGCCGACCAGGCCGGGTTCCCCATCTTCGAGGTGCCCTACCCCGTGCCCTTCATCGCCATCACCGAGGCCGTGTTCACCCGCCTCCTCGCCGAGCAGTACGAGATGCTCCAGCGCGCCGTCGAGGCCGAGCACGTGATCACCCGCACGGTGATGGAGGGCGGCGGGGTGGAGGGCATCGCGGCCTCGCTGGCGAAGGTGACAGGGGGCTGGGCGCTCCTGCTCGACCTCCACGGGATCCCCCTCGCCGCGACCTCGCAGGCCGCGAAGCAGCGCGCGTCCCGGATCTGGGAGGAGCTGCGCTCCTCACGCCCCGAGGGGACGGGGTTCAGCCTCACCCTCGTCGACCGGGGCCACCACGTGTGGATCCAGCCGGTGGGGGCGCAGGGGCGCATCGAGGCCTTCCTCGCGGTGGGCAAGCCCGAGTCGCTCTCGCAGTTCGATCGGATCGTGGCCGGCCACGCCCTCTCGCTGTTCGCGATCGAGCTCGCCAAGTCCCGCGCCGTGGCCGAGGCGGAGCGGCGGCTCCAAGGCGACCTCTTCGACGCCCTCGCCGCCGGGACGCTCTCGCCCCAGGAGCTCGCGCGGGGGCTCCAGCGGTTCGGGTTCGGCCGGGACGGGACGGTGCTGGTCGCGGCGATCGAGGGCACGGGATCGCCGGAGGAGCTCGCGTACGCGGCCGAGGACCACCTCTCGCGGACGGGGCGCCCCTACCTGATCTCCCGGAACGAGCGCGGGGTGCACGTGCTGCTCCAGGCGGAGCCGCCGCCGGACCTCGGGTCGCTCCGGACGGCGGTGGCCGAGCGCGTGGGCGGCGAGGTCCGCCTGGGCTCCGGCGGCGCCGTCGAGCCCGAGCAGGTGGGACGCAGCCTCCGGGAGGCGCGGTACGCCCTCCAGGTCTGCCGGCTCGAGGGCTGGGACGCCGCCGGCTTCGACGACCTCGGGACGTACCGCCTCCTGCTCTCCATGGCGGACCCCGACGCCCTGCGAGCCTTCTCGGACGCGCTGCTGAAGCCCCTCGACGAGTACGACCGCGAGCAGGGGGGCGAGCTCGTCCCCAGCCTGCGGGCGTTCCTGCAGCACAACGCGCGGTGGGAGACGGCCGCGGCCGAGCTGTACGTCCACCGGCACACCCTGCGCTACCGGATGCGCAAGGTGGAGGAGCTCACCGGCCGCGACCTCTCCTCGAGCTTCGACCGCATGGAGTTCTGGCTCGCGCTGCGGGCCCGGGAGCTGCTGGAGGCCGAGGCCGAGGCCGAGGCGTGAGCGCCCCGGCCTCGCGCCCCCGAGGCGACCGTCAGCCCTGCTTGCCCCCCATCACCGCCGAGTGCCACGACTTCTCGGCCTTGCCCGTGATGTCGGCCATGATGTGGCGGACCTCGGTGAAGTCCTCGAGCGCGTACATCGACATGTCCTTGCCGAAGCCCGACTCCTTCACGCCGCCGTGGGGCATCTCCGAGACGATCGGGATGTGGTCGTTGATCCAGGTGTTCCCGAACTCCAGGCGCCGAGAGACCTCCATCGCGCGGTAGATGTCCCTGGTCCACACCGAGCTCGACAGGCCGTAGACGACGTCGTTGGCCATCCGGATCGCGTCCTCGTCCTCACGGAAGGGCAGCACGACGAGGACCGGGCCGAACACCTCGCACTGGACGATCTCGGAGCGCTGGTCGACGTCGGTGATGACCGTCGGCTCGTAGAAGGACCCGCGCTCGGTCCCCGGCCGGGTGGAGAACTCGCCGCCCGTCACGACCTTGGCGCCGGCCGCCTTGGCCCGCTCCACGAACCCGTGGACCCGCTCGCGCTGCGCCATCGTGATCAGCGGCCCCATGTCGGTGGCCTCGTCGAGGGTCGGCCCGACGTTCAGCTCCCGGGCGAGGTCGGCCACGCCCGAGACGAACTCGTCGTACAGGGGCTCCTGCACGTAGGCGCGGGTGGCCGCGGTGCAGTCCTGGCCGCAGTTGATGTAGGCGCCGGCCACGGCCCCGCGGACGGCGGCCTCCAGGTCGGCGTCGTCGAACACGATGAAGGGCGCCTTGCCGCCGAGCTCCAGGTGCAGCCGCTTCACCCCGTCGGCCGCGGCCTTCATCACGAGCTTGCCCGTCTCGGTGTCGCCGGTGAGGCAGACCATCCGCACGTCGGGGTGCTGGATCAGGGGCGTGCCGATCTCCGCGCCGCGGCCGGTCACGACGTTCAGCACCCCGGGCGGCAGGCCGGCCTCCTCGCAGATCTGGACGAGCTCGAAGGCCGAGAGGGGCGTCTCCTTGGCCGGCTTCATGACCACCGTGTTG
>BEHO01000162.1 GCA_002898915.1 bacterium HR12 | reverse complement strand
CGACGTCGCCGGCGACGAGGTTCGTCGCGTCCCACGCCCCGCCCATCCCCACCTCGAACACGGCGAGGTCCACCGGCTTGTCCGCGAACCAGAGGTAGGCGAGGGCGGTGAGCGCCTCGAAGTACGTCACCCGTCCCACCCGCTCGTCCACGAGCCGGAGGAAGGGGAGCAGGTGCGCGTACTCCTCCGCGAAGGACGCCTCGTCGATCGGCTCGCCGCACACGAGGAGCCGCTCGGTGACGGAGCGGAGGTGGGGCGAGGTGTAGAGGCCGGTCGTCAGGCCGAGCTCGCAGGCGAGCGCGGCGGCCAGCCGGGCCGTCGTCGTCTTGACGTTCGTCCCCGTGACGTGGATCGTCGGGTACGCGAGCTGCGGGTCGTCCAGGAGCGTGGTGAGGGCCCGGATGCGCTCCAGGTCCGGCTCCGGCATGTGCTCGGGCTGGCGCGCCTCGAGCTCGGCGAGGGCCTCCGCGAACCGCACGGTCATCCGAGCTGCGCGAGCTCGGCCGCGAGGCGGGCCGCCTCCGCCTCGAGCTCGGCCACGTCGCGCCGCTCCTTCTCCACGACCTCGGGCGGCGCCTTCGCGAGGAAGGCCTCGTTGGCGAGCTTCGCCCGCTTGCGCTCGGGCTTCGCCTCGATCTCGGCGAGCCGCTTGCGCCGGCTCCGGGCGAGGGCCTCGAGGCGCGCCGGGTCCTCCACCGCCGCCCGCACCCGGGCGCCGCCGAGCGCGGCGAAGCGGATCCGGGCCCCGGCCAGGAGCTCGAGGTCCTCCAGGAGCGGGCCGAGCCGCTCCCGCACCCCCTCGTCCACCTCCACGGCCCCCCGCAGCTCCGGGGGGAGGCCCGCCTGGTGGGCGCGGACGTCGCTCACGACCTCCCGCAGCTCGTCGAAGACGGCCTCGGCCTCAGGATCCCGGTCCTCCGGACGACCTTCGGGCCAGGGGGCGATCACGATCGACTCCCCCGCGCCGAAGCGCTGCCAGATCTCCTCGGTCACGAAGGGCATGAACGGGTGGAGCAGGCGGAGCGTGCGCTCCAGCACCCACGCGAGGACCTGCGCGGCATCGGCCCGCGCCGCAGGGTCCTCGCCGTAGAGGCGACCCTTCGCGACCTCGAGCCCCCAGTCGCAGAACTCCGACCACAGGAACCGGTGGATCGCCTGGGCCGCGACGTCGAGCCGGTACGCATCGAGGGCCGCGTCGACCTCGGCCACGCACGCCTGGTGACGCGAGAGCAGCCAGCGGTCGGCCAACGTCCACCGCTCCCGGGGCGGCAGCTCGGGCGGACCCTGCTCGAAGGCTCGGAACACGAGCCGGGCGGCGTTCCAGACCTTGTTCGCGAAGTTCCGACCCGCCTCGATGAACTCCTCCTTGAGCGGGAGGTTCTGCTGGTCGGGGCTGGCTATCCAGGCGAGCGCGAACCGGAGGGCGTCCGCCCCGTACCGCTCGACCATGTCCAGGGGGTCGATGACGTTCCCGAGCGACTTGCTCATCTTCCGCCCCCGGGCGTCCCGCACGAGGCCGTGGATGAGCACGTCGCGGAAGGGCACGTCGCCGACGAGGTACAGGCCCGACATGATCATGCGTGCCACCCACAGGTAGAGGATCTCGTAGCCGGTGACGAGCACCGTCGTCGGGTAGAAGGTCCGGAGGTCCTCGGTGTCGTCGGGCCACCCGAGGGTCGAGAACGGCCAGAGCTGCGACGAGAACCAGGTGTCCAGCACGTCGGGGTCCTGCTCGATGTCGGCGCTCCCGCACTCCCGACAGACCTCGGGGTCCTCGGTCGCCGCGAACTCGTGGCCGTTCGCGCAGTACCAGACCGGGATCCGGTGACCCCACCACAGCTGGCGCGAGATGTTCCAGTCGCGCAGGCCGGCTAGCCACTCGTCGTAGTTCCGGGCCCAGCGCTCGGGCACGAAGCGGACCCGTCCATCCCTCGCCGCCTCGCGCGCCGCCTCCTTGAGCCGGTCCACCGCGACGAACCACTGCTTGCCGGACAGCCATGGCTCGATCTCCGAGCGGCAGCGGTAGCAGTGCCCGACGGCGTGGCGGTACGGGCGCTCCACCCGGTCCACGAGACCGAGCTCGCGGAGCCGCTCGAGGACGTGGGCCCGAGCGGCGTACCGGTCCATGCCTCGGAACTCCTCGGGGACCTCCCCGTCGATCGTCGCGTCGGCCGCGAGGATGTTCCGGAGCGGCAGCCCGGTCCGCTCGGCGATCTCGAAGTCGGTCGGATCGTGCGCCGGCGTCACCTTCACCGCCCCGGTCCCGAAGGACGGGTCCACCGCGGGGTCGGCGACGATCGGCAGCTCGCGTCCGTCGAGGGGATGCCGGACCTTCCTCCCGACGAGCCCGCGGTACCGCTCGTCGTCGGGGTGGACGGCGATCCCGGTGTCCCCGAGCATCGTCTCCACGCGCGTGGTCGCGACGGCCACGTACCCCGAGCCATCGGCGAGCGGGTACCGGAAGGTGACGAGCTCGCCGTCCACCTCGACGTGCTCGACCTCCGAGTCGGAGAGCGCGGTCTGGTCCGTGGGGCACCAGTTGATGAGCCGCTCGCCGCGGTAGATGAGCCCGTCCTCGTACATCCGGACGAACGCGACCCGGACCGCCCGGGAGAGCCCCTCGTCCATCGTGAAGCGCTCGCGGCTCCAGTCGCACGAGCACCCGAGCGCCTTCACCTGCTCCACGATCTCGCCCCCGTAGCGCTCCTTCCAGGCCCACACCCGCTCCAGGAACGCCTCCCGACCGAGCTGCCGCCGGTCGAGGCCCTCCTTGCGGAGCTCGCGCTCCACGACGACCTGGGTGGCGATCCCGGCGTGGTCGGTGCCGGGGACCCAGAGCGTCTCGTACCCCTGCATCCGCGCCCGGCGCACGAGCACGTCCTGGATCGTCGCGTTCAGGGCGTGGCCGATGTGGAGCCGGCCGGTGACGTTCGGCGGCGGGAGCACGATGCAGAAGGGCTCCCGGTCGGTGGGGGCGTTGGCGCGGAAGTAGCCGCGCTCCATCCAGACCGGGTACCACCGTCGCTCGGCCGCCCGGGGCTCGTACTGGGGCGGCATCTCCTCCCGCGCAGGCGCCTCGACCATGCCGTCGAGTCTACGGGATGCGCGTCGCGCGCCGGGAGCCTCAGGCGGTGCGCTCCTGGCGCTCGGCGCGCCGGCGCGGCTCCTTGAGCGGGATGAGCGTGGGGCTCACGCCCGTGAGCACCACGTCCTTGTCGATCAGGCACTTCGTCACGTCCCGGCGGGAGGGCAGCTCGTACATCACCCCGAGCAGGACCTCCTCCATGATGGCCCGCAGACCACGGGCCCCCGTGCCGCGCAGGATGGCCTGGTCCGCGATGGAGGACAGGGCCTCCTCCGTGAACTCGAGCTCGACGCCGTCGAACTCGAAGAAGCGCTTGTACTGCTTGACGAGGGCGTTCTTCGGCTTGGTCAGGATGTCCACGAGGGCGGCCTTGTCCAGGTTGTGGACGTAGGTGATGACCGGCAGCCGGCCCACGAACTCGGGGATCAGCCCGTACTTCAGCAGGTCCTCGGGCAGGACCTGGCTGAGGATCGCCCCGAGGTCCTTCTCCTCCACCTTGCGGATGTCCGCGCCGAAGCCGATACCCCGGCTGCCGATCCGGGACTCGACGATCTTCTCCAGCCCGGCGAAGGCCCCACCGCAGATGAACAGGATGTTCGTGGTGTCGATCTGGATGAACTCCTGGTGGGGGTGCTTGCGCCCTCCCTGGGGCGGGACGGACGCCACGGTCCCCTCGAGGATCTTCAGGAGCGCCTGCTGCACGCCCTCCCCCGAGACGTCCCGCGTGATCGAGGGGTTCTCGCTCTTGCGGGCGATCTTGTCGACCTCGTCGATGTAGATGATCCCGGTCTCGGCCTTCTTCACGTCGTAGTCGGCCGCCTGGATCAGCTTCAGCAGGATGTTCTCCACGTCCTCGCCCACGTACCCGGCCTCCGTCAGCGCCGTGGCGTCGGCGATGGCGAAGGGCACGTTCAGCAGCCGCGCGAGCGTCTGCGCGAGCAGGGTCTTGCCGCAGCCCGTCGGGCCGAGGATCAGGATGTTCGACTTCTGCAGCTCGACGTCGTCGTTCTTCGCGCCGACCTGGATCCGCTTGTAGTGGTTGTAGACCGCGACCGACAGGACCTTCTTCGCCTGCTCCTGACCGATCACGTACTCGTCGAGGAAGGCGTAGATCTCGGCGGGCTTCGGGAGCTCGTCGAGCTTCAGCTCGGAGGTCTCGGCGAGCTCCTCCTCGATGATCTCGTTGCAGAGGTCGATGCACTCATCGCAGATGTACACGCCTGGGC
>BEHO01000161.1 GCA_002898915.1 bacterium HR12 | reverse complement strand
GTCCTCGATCTGGCCCAGGAGGAACTCGACGTTCTCGACCCTCGCCCGGGCCGCGTTGCGGCGGGCGAGCTCCAGCATCTCCGGCGTCATGTCGAGGCCGTAGGCCCTCCCCGACGGGCCGACCCGGCGGGCCGAGAGGATCACGTCGATCCCACCCCCCGACCCGAGGTCCAGCACGACCTCGCCCTCCCGCAGCTCCGCCACGGCGATCGGGTTCCCGCACCCCAGGCTGGCCAGGGCCGCCGCGTCCGGCACCTCGGCGAGCGCGGCCGGGTCGTAGACGCTCGCGCCGAAGCCCTCCCCGGGCTCCGGGCAGCACGCGCCGCGGCACCCGCCGCCTCCCCCGAGCACCTCGAGCGCCGCCCTCGCGTACCGCTCCCGGACCTCCTCGCGCAGCTCCTCACCCATCCCATCCCTCCCCGACGATGGTCGCGAGGCGCGCCAGGGCCTCGCGATCGACCCAGTAGTAGGACCAGATCCCCCGCCGCTCCCGGCGGAGCAGCCCGGCCTCGACGAGCTTCTTCAGGTGGAAGCTCACCGTCGGCTGGGACAGCCCGAGCTCCGGCGTGAGGTCGCACACGCACACCGGCCCCGGGGCGTTCGCGAGGAGGTTCACGATCCGCACCCGATGCGGGTCGCCCAGGGCACGGAACACGCGGGCGGCCGCCTCCGCGTCCTCCGGCGTCATCGTGGGGGCCGCGAGGGGCGCACAGCACCGCACGGCGGTGTTCCTCGGCTCCCTCCGAGCCACGGGCGTGGTCCCCTTCCGGCGAGGCATCGATATCCGTCGATGAAGCATAGCGGATGGATCGACGATCGTCGATGCATCGTCCTTGGAGGTTCCGGGCACACCTGCGAGGATGGCGTCGTGGGCGAGGGGCGGTTCGTGCACGTGTGGTCCACCGGCTCGGCCATCGAGGCCGAGCTCGCGCGCGCCCGCCTGGAGGCCGAGGGCATCCCCGTGCTCGTGAAGGGCGAGGCCGAGGGTCCCTACCGGATGGGCGGGGCGGATCTCTGGGTCCCCGAGGGCCTCGAGGCGCAGGCGCGGCTGATCCTGGAGTCGCCCCCGCCGGACATCTCCGAGGAGGAGCTCGCCGCGCTGGCCGAGGCCTCGGCCGACGAGGATGCGGACCCGCCGGGATCGCCGGGATCGGGACCCTCCGGGCCGTGAGCCGAGGACCGGCTGACCGGCTACCGCTTGGAGTACTGGGGCGCCTTGCGGGCCTTCTTCAGGCCGTACTTCCGGCGCTCCTTCTCCCGCGCGTCGCGCGTGAGGAAGCCCGCCTTCTTCAGCACCGGCCGCAGCTCGGGATCGAGCTCGACGAGGGCCCGGGCGATGCCGAGACGGAGCGCCCCGGCCTGGCCGCTCACCCCACCGCCCCGCAGCGTGGCGATGACGTCGAGATCCTTCTCACGGCCGACGGCGCGCAGCGGCGCCGAGACCACCAGCCGCTGCGCCCGGGTCGGGAAGTACTCCTCCAGGGGTCGCCCGTTCAGGATGAACGCCCCGGATCCCGGGACCAGGCGGACCCGGGCCACCGCCTCCTTCCGACGTCCGGTCGCGAGCTGCGCCATGGCTAGGCCTCCTCATCCTTCCGGCGGCGGGTCGCCCGCGCCTTGGTGCTGCCGGCGGACGAGGCCGCCCCGGACCGGGCCTTCGGCTTCCTCGCGGCCGACGCGGCCTCGGACGCCGCTGGGGGAGCCTGCCGCTCCTGGGCGCCCTCGGCGGCCGCGGGCGCCGGAGACCGCTCCGGCAGGCCGGTCCACGGCGGGACCTCGCCGAGGCGGAGCGGCTGCGGGTTCTGAGCCGCGTGCGGGTGCTCCGGCCCCGCGTACACCTTGAGCTTGCGCGCCATCGCGCGACCGAGCCGGTTCTTCGGCAGCATGCCCTTGATCGCCTTCTCCACCGCGTACTCGGGCCGACGCGAGAGCAGCTCCGTGTACTGGATCGCCGTGAGGCCGCCCGGGTAGCCCGAGTGGCGGTAGGCGAACTTCTTCGCCTCCTTGCCCCCCGTCAGCCGGACCCCCCGGGCGTTCACCACGATCACGTGGTCGCCCGTGTCCATGTGGGGGGCGAAGATCGGCTTGTGCTTGCCGCGCAGGATGGCCGCCACCTGGGACGCGAGACGCCCCAGGACGGCGCCGGACGCATCGATCACGTACCAGCGCCGCTCGATGTCCTGCGGCTTCGGCGAGTAGGTCCTCATACGTGGAAGCGCCGGCCGGTGCGGCCGGCCGACCCATGCTACCTGCGACGACGCACCGGCGTCAAAGGTCGCGGCGACCGTAGACCACCCGCTCCAGGGTGAGCCCGTGGGGCGGGGCCACGGGACCGGCGGCCGCCCGGTCGCGGGCCTCCAGCGCGGCGGCGACGCCCTCGGGCGTCATCCGCCCCTCCCCCACCCGCACCAGCGTCCCCACGATCGACCGCACCATCTGGTGCAGGAACGCGTTGCCCCGCACGGCGATCTCCAGCCGATCCCCCCGCCGCGAGACCGCGATCCGCTCCAGGCGCCGGACGGTCGCGCCGCCCGGCCGGTGGGGCCGACCGAAGGAGGCGAAGTCGTGCTCCCCGACGAGGTGCCGGGCCGCCTCCCGCATCCGCGGCAGCGAGAGCTCGCCCGGCCGGTGCCACACGTACCGCGCGGTGAAGGGGTCCGGCCACGGGGCCAGGTCGATCCGGTACCGGTACTCCCGGGCGGAGGCCGAGCGCCGGGCGTCGAACCCCGGCGGCGCCCACCGGGCGTCCCAGACGACGACCTCCGGGGCGAGGAGCGCGTTCAGCGCCCGCTGCAGCCGGGCCGGCTCGACGTCGGCCGCGAAGGAGACCACCTGGCCGCGGGCGTGGACGCCCGCGTCGGTCCGCCCGGCCACCGAGAGGCGCGGGACGTCCCCGAGCACGCGGGCGAGCGCCGCTTCCAGGACCCCCTGGACGGTCCGCTGGTCCCGCTGGCGGGCGAAGCCGCGGAAGTCCGTCCCGTCGTAGGCCAGCGTGAGCCGGAGGATGCGCGACACGCCGGAAGTATGGCCTCAGCCCGCCGCCGCCGGCTCGCCGCGGAAGTGCAGCTCGCGGTCCCCGACCCGGAGGACGAGGTTCGGGCCGTCGATCGCGTACGCGACGCGTCGGACGCCCACCACCGCCATCACGTCCTCCTCCAGCCGGTCGGCCGCCCCGGCGCAGCGGATCATCGTCTGGGTCACCCGCCCCAGCACGAGGACGCCGTCCTCGTCCGAGACGAGCCGGGCGCGCCACGCGTTGCACCCGTCGAAGCCCTCGATCCGATCCTCCCCCACGCGCAGCGTCGCCTCCTGGCCGGCGGGCACGCTCGAGGCCACGCCGCCCTCCACGAGGGTCTCCAGCCGCCAGATCGTGCCGACCAGGGGCAGGTCGGGCTCGACGACCCTGCGGTCGAGGAGCTGGATCTCCGTCTCCCCGCTCGAGAGCGTCAGCGTCGGGCCCGCGAGCGTCACCCGGGGCGAGCTCCCCAGGAAGCGCGCGAGCCAGGCGTCCTGCTCGTGGCGCTCGGGGTCGCACCCCATCTCGGTCATGCTCACGGCCCCCACGAGGCGGAGCACACCGCCCTCCAGCCGGTACCCGGCGCCGAGGATGTTGCATCCCGCCCTGGCCGACAGCTCGCCGTCGGAGAAGGAGAGCTCGATCCGGGTGCCGGGCACGAGGGGGCGCTCCGCGCCGTCCTCCAGGACCCGCGTGGAGACGAAGGAGCGTCCGTCGAGGGGGTCGGCGGCCTTGCCCCCGTCGGCGGTCCCCCCGCCCTGCCGCGCGCAGCTCGCCGCCAGGAGGGCGGCCACGACGAACCCGAACCAGCGCGGACCCCGCATCATGCCCGTTGGACGACGACGGTCGTCCGGGGGGTTCCGGCCGGATCGGCCGCGCTACTCGGCCTCGACGAGCTCGATGACGGCCATCGGCGCCCCGTCGCCCTTCCGCGGCCCGAGCTTGAGGATCCGCGTGTAGCCGCCCGGGCGGTTCGCGTACCGGGGCGCGATCTCGGCGAAGAGCTTGTGGACCACGTCCCGGTCCGGGATGTCCTTCAGCACCTCCCGCCGGGCGGCGAGGTCCCCACGCTTGGCGAACGTGATCATCCGCTCGGCCACCGGGCGCAGGGCCTTCGCCTTGGCCTCGGTGGTGTTGATCCGCTCGTGCGTGAAGAGCTGGGCGGCCAGCGTGTTCAGCATCAGCCGCTGGTGCGCGGGGCCGGAGCCGAGGCGCGGGCCCTTCTTCGGCTTGGGCATCCCGTCACTCCTCCCTGAGCGACAGGCCGAGCTCGGCGAGCTTCGCCTTGACCTCGTCGATGGACTTCTGG
>BEHO01000160.1 GCA_002898915.1 bacterium HR12 | reverse complement strand
GGTGGACCGACGCCTGGCCGTCGGGGAACGGGTGGTCGAGGAGCTGCCGGCGGCGGGCCATCGCCGCCGGCGGTCTTCCCGCCCGACGCCGACCTGACCGGGCCCGGAGGGAGCGGCAGGGCCGAAGGGAACGCGGCTCCCGGGCCGTTCGCCCCTCTCCCCCCGGCCCCTCCGAGCGTACGAAGGGTCCGGAGGGAACGGCGATGGCGAGATGGGAAGGGTTCCGTCAGTGCCCCGGGTGCGGGTACGACATCTTCACCGGCGAGGGCGTGCGGGGGTGCGCCTGGGGTGACTGCCCCTACCTGCCCGAGGACCTCGATCCGTTCTGCCCGTACTGCCGGTTCAACTTCTTCACGATGGAGGGGAACCCTCCCTGCGAGGACCCGATGACGTGCGCGCACGCCGTCGAGCCCCGCGCCCACGTGGAGAACCTCCGCAAGCTGGCCGGGCAGGCGGATCGCGAGGGCTAGGACTCGGCCCCGACCTCCCGCGGCAGGGGCACCGGTTCGTCGAGGTTGGGGTGACGCACGGGGATCCGTACGGTGAAGCGGCTGCCCTCCCCCTCCGCGCTCTCCACCTCCACGCCGCCACCGAGGTGCTGGACGAGGTCGCGCACGAGCGACAGCCCGAGGCCGGCCCCGCGGAACGAGCGCGTGCTCGACTGGTCGACCTGGTAGAAGCGCTCGAAGATCCGCGGGATCTCGTGCGCGGGGATGCCGATCCCGTGGTCGCGGACGGAGAAGACCAGCCAGCCGTCCTCGGCCGTGGCCTCGAGCTCGCACGGCGATGCCTCGGGGGAGTACTTCAGCGCGTTGTCGAGGAGGTTCTGGAGGACGCGGGAGAGCAGCTGCCGATCCGTGGTGAGGACGGGGAGGTCGTCCGGCACCCGCACCGCCACGCGCGCGGCGTCCGGCGCCAGCCCTTCGAGCACCTCGCGCACGATGTCCTCGAACAGGACGCGTCCGAGGGAGAGCGGGAGCTGACGGCTCTCGATCCGCGAGGCCGTGAGGAGGTTCTCCACCAACCGCAGCAGGCGCTCGCTCTGCCGCTCCATCCGCTCGAGGAACTCCTCACGGAGGGTGGGGTCCTCGGCGAACCCCGGCTGGCGGAGGGTCTTCGCGTAGCCGAGCAGCGCCGTCACCGGCGTGCGGAGCTCGTGCGAGACCACGGCCACGAACTCGCCCTTCATCCGGTTCAGCTCGCGGAGCTCGTCCACGGTGCGCTGCTCCTTGGCCAGGAGCTCCTCGAGCCGCACGGCCTGCTCCGCGAGGAGCCGGTTCTGCTCGGCGAGGCGATCCGCCAGGGCGCGGTTCCGGAAGTACATCTGACGGGCGAACACGAGCGGGCCGAGGAACACCGCGACCGACCAGAAGCCCTCCGAGAGGTAGAGCCGGGCGATCACGCCACCGAAGAGACCCAGGCCCAGGTACGCCACGAGGAACTCGTACGGCGCGGAGCCATGCATCCGGCGGAGCACCTGGGCGACGCGGACCCCCCGGAGGAGCGCGTGGTAGCCGGCCACGAAGATGGCGTTCAACGAGTAGGCGGCGATGGCCGCGGCGAGCACCCCGAGCGCGAAGGGCCCCACGGGCCCCTCGGCCTCGGCGAGCCGGTGGAACAGGATGCTCCCCGCGAGGGTGGAGGCGGCCATCTGGGATCGGTTGAACAGCGCGAGGAGCGCCGGCATCTCCCGGCGGAGCTCGCGGGGGTCGACCGAGCCGACGAAGGCGATGGCGGCCGCGACCGGCGGGGGGAAGACGATGGCGGCCCCGAGCAGGATGGGGAAGCTGAGCGAGAGCTGGAGGCCGCCCCACCCGGGCACGGGGATGAGGTCCACGACGGCGACGGCGAGCCCGAACAGGAGCACGTCGGCGCGGAGGAGCTCCTCGCGCTCCGCTGGGAGGGCGAGGACGAGGTACGCGAGGACGGGTGCGGCGACGGCGATCTGGAGGGCCCGCGTGCGCCAGCCCTCGCGCTCGGGCCGAGCCGCGATCGCTCCGCTCTCCTCCATCCGGGTCTCCGATCGGCGCGCGGCCCCGGGCCGCGTCGTTTCCCCTTTATGGCACGTGCGGCCCCCCGTGTCGAGGACCGGCGCTCAGGACACCGGGCGCGACGCGGTGGGTTCCGGCACGGGGCCCTCGCGACCGAGGATCACCCGCAAGACGTCGGGGAAGTCCAGTCGGTGGGTCCCGGCCCCGTACCCGACGGCGTCCACGACGATCGGCGGGAGCTCCCCGTACCCCTCGACGCAGCCGGCGAGGATCGCGGCGCCGGTGGCCGTCGTGAGCTCCGCCGCGGTGCCCTTGGAGTAGACCGGCGCGCCGGTGAGCAGCTCCACGACGACCGGGGACGGGATCGGCATCGCGCCGTGCTCCGTCCGGGCCATGCCGAGCCCGGTCGGGACCGCCGAGGAGAACACCCGCGAGACACCGAGGAGGGTGAGGGCCACGGCGGTGCCCACGACGTCGACGAGGGAGTCGACGGCGTCGGCCTCGTGGAACGTGACGGCCTCGACGTACTTGCGGTGCACCTTCGCCTCCGCCTCGGCGAGGGCTCGGAAGATGCGTCGCGCGATGGCCCGCGCCTCCGGCGGCCGCTCCGCCTCGTCGAGGAGGGCCCGGATGCTGCCGTAGGTGCGGATCACGCCGACGGAGCTGGTGCGCACCGTGAGGCGGAGCGCCCGGATGCCGTGCTCCTCCACCTCGGCGAGCTCGAGGTCGAAGGGTTCGAGGGGGAGCTTGGCGAGGTGGCCGCGGACCTCGTCGAAGTCGGCGCCCGCGTCGATCAGGGCCGCGAGGGCCATGTCGCCGGAGATCCCGGCGATGCAGTCGAAGTAGGCGATCCTCATGCGCCAGGTCGGTATAGTCTAGGGCTCCGCGGAAGCCCAGGTCGCGGGCCGGATCCGCAGGAGCGCACGCGTGAGGTTCTCGGTCGAAACGCTCAGCCTGCTGGCGGTGATCGCGCTGGGTCTCGGCGCGGTGGCCTTGGTGTTCGCCGCGATGGGCGGCGGGCGCCGGCGCGACGAGCCGAAGGGCCCGATCCAGCTCGACGACGCGCTCCGTGGGATCCTGGAGGGCCACGCGAAGCAGCTCTCGCGACTGGAGGCGGCCGTGCGCTCCCTGCACGCGACGGACAAGGAGCAGCAGCGGCTGATCGAGGGCGCCGTGCGGCACGTCGGGCTCGTCCGGTACGACGCCTTCGAGGACGTGGGCGGGCGCCTGTCCTTCAGCTGCGCGCTCCTGGACGACGCCGGGAACGGCGTGGTGCTGACCTCGATCAACGGTCGGCAGGACGCGCGGGTGTACGCGAAGCCGATCCAGGGGGGCAAGAGCAGCTACCACCTCTCGGTCGAGGAGGACGAGGCGATCCGGCAGGCGCTCGGTCGTGAGGCGGTGGCGACGACGTGATCTGGCGACGCGAGGAGACGGAGGCGACGGGACCGGCGCGGGAGACGGGACCGGCGCCGGAGACGGGGGGACGACGGATGGCAGAGCAGCAGAGCGAGGTCACGATCGTCGGCAAGGGGGCGAGGCTCGAGGGCACGGTGGTCTCGGCCGGCTCCCTCCGCATCGACGGACAGGTGAAGGGCCAGATCAACGCGGATGGGGACGTGATGCTCTCGCCGCAGAGCCAGGTCGAGGCGGACATCCGGGCGCAGAACGTCGCGGTGGCGGGACGCTTCAAGGGCACCATCGTCGTGAAGGGCCGCGCCGAGATCTCCCGCGGCGGGCGGGTGGACGGCGACATCACCTCCAAGACGCTCGTCGTCGAGGAGGGCGCCATCTTCCAGGGTCAGAGCATCATGGACCAGCCCCAGCCGGAGCGGGCGCCGGCCCCGCCGGCCCGGGAGGCGGCCGCGCAGCCGGAGAAGGTCGGGTAGTGCTCGACGTCCGCGCGATCCGGGAGGATCCAGAGGCCTTCCGCCGCGGGCTCGCCCGGCGGGGGCTCGGCGAGGTGGTCGACGAGATCCTCGCCCTGGACGAGCGTCGCCGCTCGCTCACGGCGCGGGTGGACGAGCTGCGGGCCGAGCGCAACCGCGCCTCGAAGGCGATCGGCCGCGCCTCCGGCGAGGAGCGCGAGGCGCTGATCGCCCGGGCCGCCGCGTGCTCGGCCGAGCTCGAGCGGCTGGAGCCCGAGCTCGAGGCCGTCGACCGCGAGCTCGCGGACCTGCTCGCGAGGACGCCGAACGTCCCCCACGAGAGCGCGCCGGACGGGTTCACCGAGGAGGACGCCGTGGAGGTCCGCCGCCGCGGCGAGCCGCCGGCCTTCGACTTCCCGCCGCGGAGCCACGAGGAGCTCGGCGCGCTCCTCGGCGTCCTGGACACCGAGCGCGGG
>BEHO01000159.1 GCA_002898915.1 bacterium HR12 | reverse complement strand
ACCAGCTCCTGGTGGAGATGGACGGGTTCGACCAGCGCACGGCCGTGATCCTCATGGCCGCCACGAACCGTCCGGACATCCTCGATCCCGCGCTGCTCCGGCCGGGTCGGTTCGACCGGCACGTCGTCATCGACCGGCCGGACCTCGAGGGGCGCCGGGCCATCCTCCGCGTCCATGCGCGAGGCAAGCCGCTGGACCCCTCGGTGGATCTCGACGTGATCGCGCGACGGACGCCCGGGTTCACCGGCGCCGACCTCGCCAACGTGATCAACGAGGCCGCCCTCCTCGCGGCGCGGTGGGGGCGCAAGGCCATCGGGATGCGGGAGCTCGAGGAGGCGATCGACCGCGTGATGGCGGGGCCCGAGCGCCGGACCCGGGTGATGAGCGAGCGCGAGAAGCGGATGATCGCGTACCACGAGGGCGGGCACGCACTCGTCGCGCACGTCCTGCCGAACACCGACCCCGTGCACAAGATCAGCGTGATCCCCCGGGGGCGGGCCCTCGGCTACACGCTCACCCTGCCCGAGCAGGACAAGTTCCTCGCCACACGGGAGGAGCTCGTGGACGAGCTCGCCATGCTCCTCGGCGGGCGGGTGGCCGAGGAGCTCACGATCGGCGACATCACGACCGGGGCGGCGAACGATATCGAGCGCGCCACGAAGATCGCCCGCCAGATGGTGACGGAGTACGGGATGTCGGACGCGATCGGCCCCCTCACGCTCGGCCAGAAGCCGCACGAGGTCTTCCTGGGCCGGGATATCGCGGCCCAGCCGGACTATTCGGACCAGGTCGCTTTCGAGATCGATCAGGAGGTGCGCCGCCTCATCGACGAGGCCCACGACCAGGCCCTGGAGATCCTGAGCGAGCACCGCGAGCACCTCGACCGCCTCGCGCGGATCCTCGTGGAGCGCGAGACGATGGATCGGGAGGAGGTCGAGGCCTTCCTCGCCGAGATCCCCAAGCGGCCCCCGCGCCAGCAGCTCGTTCGCGGCGCCGGGCTGGCCGTCGCCCGTCGGGCGGTGCGCTCGGAGCGGCAGGCGCGGGGCGCCCCGCCGCCGACCCCGCCGCAGGGTTCGGCCCCGCCGGGCCCCGTCCGGTAGGCTCACGCGCGATGGCCGAGCGCTGGGCGACCTTCGACTGCTACGGCACGCTCATCGACTGGATGGGCGGGATCCGGACGACCCTCGCCGAGCTGTGGCCGGAGCACGACGCGGACCTCCTCCTCGCCGCGTACCACGAGGTCGAGCCGGAGGTGCAGCGCGGGCGGGCGGTTCCCTACCGGCAGGTGCTCGCCGAGTCCCTGGAGCGGGTCGCCCACCGTGAGGGGCTCGAGCTCGCCGAGGATGACCGCGAGGCCCTGGCCGAGTCCCTGCCCTCCTGGCCCCCGTTCCCGGAGGTCCCCGGGGCCCTGGCCGAGCTGCGGGCGCGCGGATGGCGCATCGCGATCCTCTCGAACACCGACCCGGACCTGCTCGACGCCTCCCTGGAGGCCATCGGGGTCCCGGTCGACCTGCGGATCACGGCGGCGGAGGCCGGTTCCTACAAGCCCGCGCCCGGCCACTGGGAGCGGTTCTTCGAGCGCTCGGGCGCGGCCCGCGAGCGGCACGTGCACGTCGCGGCCTCGCTCTTCCACGACATCGAGCCCTGCGCCAAGCTCGGCCTGCGGGCGGTGTGGATCAACCGCCTCGGCGAGGTGAGCGAGTTGCCCCGGGTGGCCGAGCTGCCGGACCTGTCGGACCTCCCGGACGTCCTGGACCGAGTGGTGGAGCCCTGACCGTGGACCGGGCGAAGATCGAGCGGGCGGTGCGGATGATCATCGAGGCCATCGGGGACGACCCCGAGCGCGAGGGCGTGCAGGACACGCCGGCGCGCGTGGCCGAGATGTACGAGGAGATCTTCGCCGGGATCGGCCGCGATCCCGAGGAGCTGATCACCGTCGTGCGTGGGGCGGAGCACGACGAGATGATCATGGTGAAGGACATCCCCCTGTACAGCGTCTGCGAGCACCACCTCCTCCCCTGGGTGGGGAGGGCCCACGTCGCCTACATCCCGAGCAAGGACGGGCGGATCACGGGGCTGTCCAAGATCGCCCGAGTGGTGGACCTCTGCGCCAAGCGCCTCCAGGTGCAGGAGCGCCTGACGACCGAGATCGCCGACGCGATCGAGCGCGCCCTCGAGCCCCGCGGCGTGTTCGTGGTGATCGAGGCCGAGCACCTCTGCATGACGATGCGCGGGATCCGCAAGCCGGGATCGCGCACCGTGACCTCCGCCGTGCGCGGGCTCTTCCGCACCGACGCCCGCACCCGGCAGGAGGCGATGAACCTGATCGGCGCGCCGTAGGCCGTCCGCCCCACTTGACCCCCGGGGTACGATGCGAGGTGGCCGAGAGGAGCAACCCGCGAGCGCGCCGGAACCGCGTGGGTCGGGGGCTCCCGTTGCGCGCGCCGGGTCACGGCCGACGCGTCCCTCGGGGAACTGGGCGTCCGAGGGGCCGTCGGAGCGGACCCGGCCGCGCCGGCCACGACGCCGGGTGCGTGCGGCGCGGCTACGATGGGCGTATGAGCGGCGGCCTCGCGTGGCACGCGCGTGACCTGGTGCTCGACCCGGCCGAGCGCACCCTCGTGGTCGGGATCCTCAACGTCACGCCCGACTCGTTCTCCGACGGCGGACGGTTCCTCGACCCGGAGGTCGCCGTGGCGCACGCGCTCCGGATGGTCGAGGAGGGCGCCGACGTGATCGACGTGGGGGGCGAGTCCACCCGGCCGGGCTCGGACCCCGTCCCCGCCGACGAGGAGCTGGCGCGCGTGCTGCCGGTGATCGGAGCGATCGCGGCCGCGCGGCCGGAGCTCCCGATCTCCATCGACACGCGCAAGCCCGAGGTGGCCGAGGCGGCCCTGGCGGCCGGGGCGCGCATCGTGAACGACGTCGGCGCCGGCCGCGCGGAGGGCATGTTCGAGGTCGTGCGCGCCGCGGGCGCGGGGATGGTCCTCATGCACATGCTCGGCGAGCCGAAGACGATGCAGGAGTCGCCGCGGTACGACGACGTGGTCGCGGAGGTCCGCGCGTTCCTCCGCGAGCGGCTGGAGGCCGCTGAGGCCGCGGGGATCGAGCCCGAGGCCCTGGTGGTCGACCCCGGCATCGGGTTCGGCAAGACCCTGGAGCACAACCTGCTCCTCCTCCGCCACCTGGAGGCCCTCACCGAGCTCGGGCGGCCCGTGATGGTCGGGCCCTCGCGCAAGCGCTTCATCGGCGCGATCCTCGGCCTGCCGGAGGGGGAGCGGGACGAGGGGACGGTGGGGGCGGTGGTCTGGGCGGTCGCCCACGGCGCGACCATCGTCCGCGTCCACGACGTCCGATCCACGGTGCGCGCCGTGCGCGTGGCGGACGCGATCGCGCGGGTCGAGCGGTGAGGGAGCTCCGGCGCGCGCGCACCTCGGCGGGGGAGCTCGCCTACCGGGACCTCGGTGACCCCGAGGCACCGGCGGTGATCCTCGTCCACGGGTTCCCCACCTCGTCGCACCTCTGGCGGCACCTCGCGCCCCTCCTCTCGACCTCGATGCGGGTGCTCGTCCCGGACCTCCTCGGCGCGGGCGACTCCGACAAGCCCGAGGTGCCCCTCGGCCTTCCGGCGCAGGCGGCGTACCTGCGGGAGTGGCTGGGCGAGCTCGGGATCGAGCGCGCCGCCGTGGTCGGACACGGCATCGGCGGAGGGGTGGCCCAGCTCCTCGCGGCCGAGGGCGCCGTGGGCGCGCTCGTGCTCATCGACAGCGCCGCCTTCGACGCCTGGCCGAGCGAGGTGACCCGGGAGGCGCAGGCGCACGCCGGCGGGGCGTCGCCGGCGCTCGTCGCCGCCGCCATCCGCACGGCGTTCGAGCTCGGCATGCGCCGCGGGACCTTGGAGGAGGCGGATCTCACGGAGTACGTCCGACCCTTCACCGGGGCCGAGGGCGCGCGCGCCTTCGGACGCTGGCTGCGCTCGTTCGACGGGCGGGGGCTGGAGGATGCGACCGCGCCGGTCGCCGAGCGCCGGATCCCCACGCTCGTCCTGTGGGGCGAGGAGGATCCCTTCTTCCCGGCGGTGATCGCCGAGCGTCTGGGCGAGGCGATCCCCACGGCGTCGGTCGCGCTGCTCCCGGGGTGCGGTCACTTCCTCCCCGAGGAGGCGCCGGAGACCGTGGGGCCGCTCGTCGCGGAGTACCTGCGCTCCCGGTACCTGGGGCGTCCCCACGAGCACGCGCCGGGGCCGGTCCGCGTCGAGCTCCGGCGGCGGCCGCCGATGGGCGAGGGGGGTGAGCCGTGACGACCAGGCTGTTCCTGAGCGGGATCGAGGCCGCCGGCCACCACGGGGCCAACCCCG
>BEHO01000158.1 GCA_002898915.1 bacterium HR12 | reverse complement strand
GGGGCCGAGATCGTCTCGCTGCTGAAGAAGGGGCGCGCCTTCTACGCGCCGTCGGCGGCGGTGGCGAAGATGGTGGAGGCCATCGTGCGGAACACCGAGGAGCTCATGCCGGTCTGCGCCTGGACCACCGGTCAGTACGGGATCCACGACGTCTACGTGGGCGTGCCGGTGCGCCTGTCGCGGAGCGGCGTCGCGGAGATCGTGGAGCTGGAGCTCAACCCCGACGAGCTCGCCGCCCTGCGCGCCGCGGCCGAGGGCATCCGCGCCAAGTGCGCGGACCTCGCGAAGCTCTGAGGGCCTTCGCGGCGCACGGCGCTACGATGGGCCCTGGGAGGAGATGAGGGGCATGGGGCAGGTGCGCGAGGTCGACGCCGCGGAGATCACCCGGGCCGTCCGGGAGCTCTGCATGGAGATCAACTACAAGGTCCCCGAGGACATGGTGGCCGCGATCAAGCGGGCCCGGGAGAAGGAGGAGTCGCCGATCGGGCGCCAGATCCTCGACCTGTTGATCCGGAACCAGGAGCTCGCGGCGGAAGGGGAGTACCCCTACTGCCAGGACACCGGGTACACGGTGGTCTTCATCGACGTGGGACAGGACGTGCACATCGTCGGCGGCGACCTCACCGACGCGATCAACGAGGGGGTGCGGAGCGGGTACCGCGATGCCTACTTGCGGGCGTCGATCGTCGCCGATCCCGTGTTCGAGCGACGCAACACGGGGGACAACACGCCGGCCTTCATCCACACCCGGATCGTGCCGGGTGACCAGATCCGGATCCAGGTGGACGCCAAGGGCGGCGGCTCGGAGAACAAGGGTCGGCACGCCATGCTGAAGCCCTCGGATGGGCTGGAGGGGGTGAAGCGCTTCGTGCTGCGCACGGTGGAGGAGGCCGGCCCCGACGCCTGTCCGCCCGGCATCATCGGCGTCGGGATCGGCGGGAACTTCGAGTACGTCGCGATCCTCGCGAAGCGGGCGCTGATGCGCAAGGTCGGGCAGCCGCACCCCGATCCCCGCGTGGCCGAGCTCGAGGCGGAGCTGTTCGAGAAGTGCAACGCGCTCGGGATCGGCCCCCAGTCGCTCGGCGGCACGCAGACCGTGCTCGCCGTCCACGTCGAGACCATGGCGACGCACATCGCTTCGCTGCCCGTGGCCGTGAACATCGAGTGCCACGCGCACCGGACCGGAACGAGGGTGATCTGAGATGTCCGTCGAGCTGCTCCCGGACGGCCGCAAGCGGATCCGCGCCCCCCTGTCGGACGAGGACGTGCGGCAGCTCCGGGTGGGGGACGTCGTGCTCGTGTCGGGGATCGTCTACGCCGCCCGCGACGCCGCGCACAAGCGGATCATCGAGCTCCTCGACGCGGGGGAGCCGATCCCGTTCGACCCGGCGGGCCAGATCGTTTACTACGTGGGCCCGACGCCCGAGAGACCCGGCCACGTGATCGGCTCGGCCGGGCCCACGACGGCGAGCCGCATGGACCGGTACACCCCTCGGCTCCTCGAGCTCGGGCTGAAGGGCCTGATCGGGAAGGGCGGCCGAGGCCCGACCGTCCGCGAGGCCCTGAAGCGGCACACGGCCGTGTACATGGCCGCCCTCGGGGGCGGCGGGGCGCTGGCGGCGCTGCAGATCCGAGGGCAGCGCGTCATCGCCTTCGAGGACCTCGGTCCCGAGGCGGTCCGCGAGCTCGAGGTCGAGGACCTGCCGGTCTGGGTCGTGAACGACTGCGAGGGTCGGGACTTCTACGAGCAGGCGGTCGCGCCCTGGCGGAGGGACGAGCTCCTGCCGGAGGAGTTCCGCCTGGGCACCAGGCCGTGAGCCTCGCCGACGAGCTCCGCGCCCGCGCCCGGGACTTCTTCACGAACTGGCGGGGCTCGGACGCGCCCCTCCCCAGGAAGCTCGCGCTCACGGTGCGGAACCGGGCGCGGGCGCTCGCTCGCGGCTGCTGCGGTCACCCCGGGCAGCCCGGCTGCTGACGGGCGGCCGAGCGGGGCTCCGGTCGGAGCCCGGGGTAGGATCAGCCCGCGGCGGGCTCCTTCGAGACGATACGGACGCTGCCGGCGCTCGGGGTGAAGATGGTCTCGTGGCCGTCCTGCCAGCGGACCCGGTACCGCACGCCGGTCGTGCCCCGGATCACCTCGAGGACCTCGCCCCGGCGCTCCGGGGTCCCGACGTGCTCGGACTCGACGACGATGTGGTCTCCGACCTTGGCCTCCATCTCGACCTCCATGTCGCTCGGTTCCGTACTTCCATCTATACCGCAGGCCGGGCGGTCCCGGCGACCGACCGGCCAGGGGGCCGGCGTCAGAACCGGTCGAGCAGGATCTCCCGTTTGACCTCCTGGATCGCCCGCGTGACCTCGATGCCGCGGGGGCAGGCGTCCGTGCAGTTGAACGTGGTGCGGCAGCGGAACACCCCGGTCTTGTCGGCGAGGATCTGGAGCCGCTCCCTCGCCCCCCGGTCCCGGGAGTCGAAGATGAACCGGTGGGCCTGCACGATGGCCGCCGGACCCACGTAGCCCTCGTCCCCCCAGAAGATGGGACACGAGGTCGTGCAACAGGCGCATAGGATGCACTTGGTCGTGTCGTCGTAGCGCTGCCGCTCCTCGGGCGACTGCAGCCGCTCGCGGTCCGGCTCGCCCTCGTCGTTGATGAGGTAGGGGAGCACGGAGCGGTAGCCCTCGAAGAACGGCTCCATGTCGACGATGAGGTCCTTGAGGACCGGGAGGCCCCGGATCGGCTCGACGGTGGCCTTGGGGGCGATCTCGCGCACGAGCACCTTGCACGCGAGTCGGTTCCGCCCGTTCACCATGACGGCGTCCGAGCCGCAGATGCCGTGCGCGCAGGAGCGGCGGAGCGCCAGGGTCCCATCGTGGTGCCACTTCACCTCGTGGAGGGCGTCGAGGAGCCGGTCGTTCGGGTCGGCCTGGATCGTGAACTCGTCCCACCAGGACTCCTCGCCCCGCACCTCCGGGTTGTAGCGACGGATGCGGAGGGTGAGGGTCACCTTGCCACTCGCCCCGGCCCGCCGCTGGTCCGAGGTCTCCAGCACGTCGCCCACGTCGGTCGCCATCAGTACTTCCTCTCCGCCGGCTCGTAGATGCCGAGCTTCACCGGCTTGTACTCCAGTCGTACCGAGCCGTCCGGCTGCCGGTAGGCGAGGGAGTGCTTCAGCCAGTTCACGTCGTCCCGGTGCGGGAAGTCGTCCCGCCAGTGCGCCCCGCGGCTCTCGGTGCGCGCCAGGGCGGCGGCGACGAGCGGCTCGGCGTTGTCCAGCAGGAACCCCAGCTCCACGGCCTCCATGAGCTCGGTGTTGTACCGCGTCCCCTTGTCCTGCACGACGACCTCCGCGTAGCGCTCACGGAGGCCCCCGAGGATCTCCTGCATCTTGCGCAGGCCCTCCTCGGTCCGGACCACGAACGCGAGGTCGAACATGGAACCCTGCAGCTCGGCGCGGATGTCGGCGGCGTTCGCGCCCCGCTCGCGCCTGAGCATCCCGTCGAGCAGGTCCCGCACGAACCCCTCGGGCCGCTCCGGCAGCGGGGGGAGGTCCGCATCCCGACAGAACGCGGCGAGGTGCCGGCCGCCGCGACGGCCGAACACCACGATGTCGAGGAGGGAGTTCGTCCCGAGGCGGTTGGCGCCGTGGACCGACACGCAGGCGCACTCGCCCGCCGCGTAGAGGCCCGGCACCGGGGTCGCCTCCGGCCCCACGACGACCCGGCCGTCGGCGTCGGTCGGGATGCCGCCCATGGCGTAGTGGGCCGTCGGCTGGATCGGCACGAGCTCGCGGGTCGGCTCGACGCCGAGGTAGATGCGGGCGAACTCCGTCACGTCGGGGAGCTTCTCCTCGATGACCTCGCGGGGCAGGTGCCGGACGTCGAGCCACACCGCGTCGCGGTTCGGCCCGACCCCGCGGCCCTCCTTGATCTCTTGGTAGATGGCGCGGGAGACCATGTCGCGCGGCGCCAGGTCCTTCACGGTGGGCGCGTAGCGCTCCATGAAGCGCTCGCCCTCGGCGTTCAGCAGGATGCCGCCCTCGCCCCGCACGGCCTCGGAGAGGAGGATCCCCATCCGGTAGACGCCGGTCGGATGGAACTGGAAGAACTCCATGTCCTGCATGGGGATCCCGCGGCGGTAGAGGATCGCCTGGCCGTCGCCGGTCAGCGTGGGGGCGTTCGAGGTGACCTTGAACATCCGCCCCGAGCCGCCCGTGGCGTACAGCACGGCCTTGGCCCGGAAGACGTGCGGCTGGCCGGTGGCGAGCTCATGGGCGACGACCGCCGCGCACCGGCCGTCGTCCGAGAAGAGCTGGTCGAGGACGTAGAACTCGTTGAAGAAGCGGACGTTCCGCTTCACGCACTGC
>BEHO01000157.1 GCA_002898915.1 bacterium HR12 | reverse complement strand
CAGGCTACAGGCCCACGGGCCCGCGCGACCGCTCGCTCACAGACCGGCCGCGCGGTACAGGGCGAGGACCTCCTCCGGCTCGAGCTCACGGAGCTCGCCCGGACGCAGGCGGCCGAGGCGGATCGGGCCGACGCGGACGCGGATGAGGCGTCGCACCGGCAGGCCGAGGGCGGCGAGCATCCGCCGCACCTCGCGCTTGCGCCCCTCGGCGATGGTGAGCCGGATCGCGCCGCGACCCCCCGCCCGGGCGACCGCGCGCGCGGCGATCGCCCGGGCCGGACCGTCCTCGAGCTCGACGCCGCGACGCAGGCGCGCGAGGTGCCGCTCCGTGGGCGTCCCCTCGACCTCCGCGAGGTACTCCTTCTCCACGCGGTGCCGCGGGTGCATGAGCCGGTTCGCGAGCTCCCCGTCGTTGGTGAGGAGCAGCAGCCCCTCCGTGTCCCGATCGAGCCGGCCGACGGGGAAGACCCGTGGACCGCGAGGGAGGAACCGGCGGAGATCCGACGCCGCGTGCGGGTCCCGCATGGTGGTGGTGACGCCGGCCGGCTTGTGGAACGCGTAGACGCGGAGCCTCGGGTTCACGTTCACCCGATGCCCGCGCACCCGGACCTCGTCCCGCTCGGGATCGACCCGGTCGCCGAGGGTCGCCACCCGGCCGTTCACGGTGACGACGCCGGCCGCGATGAGCTCCTCGCACGCGCGCCGGGACCCCAGCCCCGCGCGCGCGAGGGCGCGTTGGAGGCGTTCCAGGGCCATGGTTCCCTCAGTCCGCGCCGTCGGCGGCGGTCCCCTCCTCGGCCGCGCCGAGGAGCGGGGCGAGCGGTAGGAGGTCGGCCAGGGACGAGAGCCCGAGGCGTTCGAGGAACTCCGGCGTCGTGCCGTAGAGCACGGGCCGGCCGGGGCCCTCCTCCCTCCCCACCTCCGTCACGAGCCCCCGCTCGATCAGGGCGCGGAGGACACCGTCGGAGTTGACCCCGCGGATCGACGCGATCTGGTGACGGGTGACCGGCTGCTTGTAGGCGACGATGGCGAGCGTCTCCAGGGCCGCCTTCGTCAGGCGGACGTGGCGCGAGGCGAGCACGAAGCGCTCCAGGACCGGGGCGGCCTCGGGGCTCGTCGTCAGCCGCCATCCCCCGGCCACGTTCCGGAGCACGATCCCCGCGCCCCGCTCCTCGTAGCTCCGGGCGAGCTCCTCGCAGAGCGTGTCGACCTGGCGACGGTCCACGCCGAGGGAGCGCGCGAGCTCCGCCGAGGGGACGGGCTCGTCGCTCACGAACAGGAGCGCCTCGAGGTCGCGTCGGAGCTCACCCCGCTCGGTCACGCGCCACCCTCCCAGAGGACCTCGACCTCGCCGAAGGTCTCGGCCTGCCGGAGCTCGACGGCCCCCTCCCGGTACAGCTCGAGCAGCGCGAGGAAGCGTACGACGACCTGGATCCGCTCCTCGCAGTCGGCGACCAGCTCGCGGAAGCGGGCGGCGCGGCGCCGCTCGAGGTGGGCCCGCACCGCGCGCAGCGCCTCCGCCATCGTGTAGCGGATCGGCGTCACGTGCGAGAGATCCAGCACGGGCGGGGGCCGGAGCACCGACGCCGCGATCCGCGCCAGATCCTGGGCCGTGACCTTCTCCAGCACGTCCGGGTAGAGGTGGGCGAACTCCTGCGGCGGCCCCGCGAGGCGCGGCACGTGCAGGGCCTCCCGCTCGAGTCGCTCGGCGATCCACGCCGTGACCCGTCGGAAGGCCGCGAGCTCCATGCTGCGGGCGTAGGCGAGATCGGGCGACACCCCGATCAGGTCCTCCTCGTCGATCGCCTCGTGCCGCGGCATCAGGCGCCCCACCTTCAGCTCGAGGAGGATCGCGCACACGGCGAGGAACCAGGTCGCCTCCTCGAGGCTCCACCGATCGGCGTCCCGCGCGTGTCGGAGGAACCCCTCGGTCACGACGGCGATCGGGACGTCGCAGACGTCGATCTTCTGCTCGAGGAGCAGGTCGGCGAGGACCCGGAACGGCCCGGTGAACACCGGGAGCTCGACGGCGAACCCGGTGTCGGCACGCTCCTCGCTCATGACAGGTGCATCGCGTCGCGGACCGCCTTCATCGTCTCCTCGACGACGGGGCGGACCTTCGCCGCTCCGGCGGCGAGGATCTCCTCCACGAGGCCGGGTCGGTGCTCGAGCTCCTCCCGCCGCTCACGGAAGTCGCGGAAGTAGGTCACGATCCGGTCGGCGAGGTTCGTCTTGCACTCCACGCATCCGAGCGCGCCGCTGCGGCAGTTCTCCTCGGTCCAGGCCAGGATGTCCGGCGAGAAGCGACGGTGCAGCGTGAAGACCGGGCAGATCTCCGGCCGGCCGGGGTCACCGCGGCGGACCTTCTGCGGGTCGGTGATGAACGTGCGCACGGCGCGGCGGACGGTCTCCTCGTCGTCCCGGACGTTGATCACGTTGTCCAGCGACTTCGACATCTTCCGGCCGTCGGTCCCGGGGATGAGCGGCGTCTCCGAGAGGAGGGGCTGGGGCTCGACGAGGACGGGGCCGTAGAGACGGTTGAAACGGCGCACGATCTCGCGCGACAGCTCGAGGTGGGGCACCTGGTCCTCCCCCACCGGGACCAGCTCCCCCTTCACGATCGTGATGTCCACGGTCTGGAGCAGCGGGTACCCGAGGAGGCCGTAGTTCGCGATGTCGCGCTCGGCCGCGTCGCGGAGGCGCTCCTTGTACGTGGGGACCCGCTCGAGCCACCCCAGGGGGGTGATCATCCCCAGGAGGAGGGTCATCTCGGCGACCTCCTTGATGTCCGACTGGCGGTAGAGCGTGACGCGGTCGGGATCGATGCCCGCGGCGAGGAGATCGAGGACGAGCTCGCGCGTGAACCCCGGAAGCTCGGCGGTGCGGTCGAAGTGGGTCGTGAGCATGTGCCAGTCGGCGATGAAGTAGAAGCACTCGTGCTCCTCCTGGAGCCGCAGCATGTTCTCGACGTTGCCGAACCAGTGACCGATGTGCATCGGCCCCGTCGGTCGGTATCCGGTCAAGACGCGCTGCTTGCGCTGGGTGCTGGCGCTCACGATGTCGCCAAGGATAGCGCGGCCGGGGCGCCGGCCCGCGCAGCCTCAGCAGATCGGGACCTCCGAGCCGGCGAAGAGCCGGGTGAGCGCGCCGGCGAGGGCCCGGACGACACCGAGGAGGGGGCCCGAGAGCAGGAAGAAGACGACCAGGATGAACAGGACGAGGTACTGGTCGAGGTTGCGGTAGAGCTCCCGGGCCCGGGGCGGGAGGTACGGGGCGAGGAGCTTGGAGCCGTCGAGGCCGGGGATGGGCATCAGCTGGAAGACGAACTGGTAGAGGTTCACGAGGAAGGCGGCGTAGACGAGCTCCCACCAGATCCCGGCGATCGGGGTCCGCAGCAGCAGCCCGAGGATCCCCGCGAGGACGAGGTTGACGCCGAGGCCGGCGAGGGTCACGAGCATCGGCCCGCGGCGCGCGTCGCGGAGGTGGTACGGATCGAGCGGGAGCGGCTTCGCGTAGGCGAAGATCGGCAGGAGACAGAAGTTCCCCGACGCCACGAGGACGAGCACGAGCCCGGGCAGGATCACGGTGCCGAAGGGATCGACCAGGGGTCGCGGATCCCATCCCAGTCTCCCCCACCGCCGGGGCGTCGGATCGCCGAGGCGATCGGCGACGGCCGCGTGGGCGTACTCGTGCGCGAGCAGGCTCGGGATCAGCGCGACGAGCAGGAACGCGGCGAACCGGAGGGACTCCATCGTCTACCCGAACCACCCGTGGATGAGGGGCGGAGGGGATACCGGTCCCGCGGCGACCTCGAGGGACGCCCGGACGCGCGCCACGGCCGCTTCGGCGTCGTCCTCGGTCCTGGCGTGCACGCTCCCGAGCTCCTCCCCCGCTTCGAGCCGGTCGCCCACCTTGGGTCGGAACAGGATCCCGACGGCGGGATCGATGGGGTCGCCCTTCCGATGGCGTCCTGCGCCGAGATCGACGCTCGCGCGGCCGATCGCCTCCGCGTCGACGGCGGCCAGGTACCCATCGGTCTCGGCGACGATGGGGCGGACCACGGGGGCGCGCGGCAGCACCGCCCAGGGGTCGTCCACCACCCGTGGGTTGCCGCCCTGCGCCTCGACCATGCGCCGGAAGGCTCCGAGCGCGGAGCCGTCCGCGAGGGCGCCCTCCGCGCGTCGGCGCGCCTCGCCCTCGTCGATCCCCAGGAGGCGGACCTGCGCCTCGACGGCGAAGCGGAGCGCGAGCTCGCGCAGGCGGCCGCCCTCCTCGCCCCGCAGGATCGCCACCGTCTCCGCGACGTCGAGGGCGTTCCCGATCGCGCAGCCGAGGGGCTGCGACATGTCGGTCACCGCGGCCCGGCAGGCCCGCCCGG
>BEHO01000156.1 GCA_002898915.1 bacterium HR12 | reverse complement strand
GCGGTGACGATCCCGGTGGCGGCGCTCGCCTTCACCTACATGGGCGCCACGCGGGGGCTGAAGATCATGCGCTACACGCTGTACGCGCAGTGGACGGCGCAGCCGATCGGCTGGATCGTCCTCACGCTCGCGTTCTGGACGGCGCTCGACGCCACGCCGGCCTGGGCGTCGGCGGGGTTCGGCGCCTCCTGGGCGCTCGCCCTCGCCATCGCCTGGTACGGCTGGGAGCGGGAGCAGCGGCGGTTCGACGTCGGTGGGGGAGCCGAGGGGATCCCGGAGGAGCGCACGGCGGCGCTGCTCCGGTTCGGCGCGCTGCGCGCCCCCGCCACCCTCTTCAGCCAGCTGATCTTCTGGACGGACTTCTTCGTGCTCTCGGCGCTCATGAGCCGCCTCGGCTCGGCGGGCGCGGGGCAGGTCGGCGTGTACGGGGCGGTCCTGCGGGCCGGGCAGTCGCTGTTCCTGTTCCTCACGAGCGTCTCCCTCACGTTCAGCCCCTTCGTCGCGGACCTCCACCACCGGGGCGAGCGCGAGCACCTGGACGCCCTCTACAAGCAGGTGACGCGGTGGACCCTGGCCGCCACGATCCCCGTGCTGCTCGTGCTGGCGATCCTCCCGGGCCGGGTCCTGCGCATCTTCGGCGGGGCCTTCGCCGGCGGGGACGACGCGCTCCGGATCCTCATCCTCGGGATGATCGTGCCGGTGACGGTGGGGACGGTGGGCTTCATCCTCATCATGGCCGGCCGGACCGGGTGGGACCTGCTCGTGTACCTCGGGGGGTTCGCGATCGACCTCGCGGTCGCGTTCGCGCTGGCGCGGCCGGAGGTCCTCGGGATCCGCGGGGCGGCGATCGCGCAGGCCTGCACGCTCACGTTCAGCGCGGTCGCCAGGCTCCTGCTCGTCCGGCGCTTCCTCGGGATCTGGCCCTTCGACGGCGCGTACCTCCGGCTGCTCGCGCCCACGGCCGTCGGCGCGGCGGTGATGGCGCTCGCGCACGCCGCGCTGCCCGAGACGAGGTGGCTGGTGGACCTCGTCGGCTCCGCGGCGGCGGGAGGGCTGGCGTACGTCGTCGCGCTCGTCGCCGTCGGTCTGCCGAGGGCGGAGCGGGCGGCGCTCGGGCGTCTCGTGCGGCGCGCCGCATCCGCCCGCGCTGGTTCGCCGCACGGGCCCGACCGCTAGGCGTGTCGGGCCTCGGTCGTTGACCCACCGATCCGGCCGGGGTCGTATGTGCGGATGCCGCGCGGATGCGGACGCCATCGCCGGGCGGATCGGGCCGGTGACGTCCCCGAGCGTCCCTGGAGGGCCGGGACCTTCGCCCCGGTCCGAGCGGCCGGGCGTGGTGGTACTCGTTTAGCTCGATACTTAACGAAGTCGCGGGAGGTGGCTCGATCGTGACCCAGGGGGCCTCGAGGAGAGGGTTCCTCGCGGGGCTGCTGGCGGTGCCGGCGGCCTTCGTGGGGGCGAGGGCGCTCGGCGCCACGGGGCGGATCGCCCGGTCGCTGCGGCCGAGGGCGAGGGGACGGAGCTCGACGCGGTGCGCGATCTGCGGCGCGGAGGACCACGCGATGCTGCGCTGCCCCCGAGCGCCGGAGGTGATCTGACGTGGCCGGGAAGATCACGCGCCGGGAGCTCCTGGCGGGCGCCGGGGCAGCGGCCGGCGTCGCCGTGGTGGGCTCCGCGACGGTCTTCGCCGACGAGGTGGGCCAGGAGCCGGTCCCCTCGCGGCTGGTGGACCGGGTGGTGCGGACGACGTGCTCGCCGAACTGCACCGGCTCCTGCGGCCAGCTGGCGTTCGTGCGGGACGGGCGGATCGTGAAGATCCAGCAGGCCGCCGACTACCCGGACCCCGCCTACTCGCCGCGGGGATGCATGAAGGGCCTCTCGTTCCACCTCCACATCTACGGGCCGGACCGGATCACGAAGCCGCTCATCCGGACCGGTCCCCGCGGGTCGGGGGAGTTCCGGGAGGCGACGTGGGAGGAGGCGCTCGACCACGTCGCCGCCGAGCTGAAGCGCATCGGCGAGACCTACGGGTACGAGTCGATCCACGTGTTCGGCCAGGTTCCGGGCTCGGGCTACGTGCACAAGGGCGCGAACTACCGGGCGGCGGCGGTCCTCGGGATGACCCACGGGACCAGCTTCGACTTCAACGGCGACCTGCCGATGGCGATGCCCATCACGTTCGGCGTGCAGAACGCCGAGCACGAGGCCAAGGACTGGGCCAACTCCCGGTTCCTGCTGATCGTGGGGGCGAACCCGCTCGAGACCCGTATCCCGGACGCGCACTTCATCTTCGACGCCGCCGCGAACGGGGCCCGGATCGTGGTCGTCGACCCGGTGTTCAGCGCCACCGCCTCCAAGGCGGACACCTGGATCCGCCTGAAGCCGGGGACCGACGCGGCGTTCGCGCTCGGCGTGGCCCACGTGATCTGGCGTGAGGGGCTGCACGACGAGGCCTTCCTCCGCGCGTACACCGACGCCCCGCTGCTCGTGAACGAGAGCACCGGCAAGCGCCTCCGCTGGGGCGAGCTCGCGGGGGAGGGGGCGGAGGGCGCCGAGCGCTTCGTCGCATGGGACGAGCGGCGCGCGGGCCCGGTCCCGGTGCCGCTCGACCGGCTCGGTGTCCCCGAGGGGGTGGAGCCGGCGCTCACCGGAGCCTTCGAGGTCCGGCTGGCGGGCGGCGCCCGGGTCGTGGCGCGCCCCGGCTTCGATCACGTCCGCGCCGAGATCGAGTCCTGGACCCCCGAGCGGGCTGCCGACGTGAGCGGGGCCGACCCGGCGATCATCGAGAAGCTCGCCCGCGCGTACGCCACCGAGAAGCCGGCCGCGATCCTGATGGGTGGGGGTGCGAACCACTGGTACCACGGGAACCTCATCGGTCGCGCCTACGCCCTCCTCGCGGTGATGACGGGGAACATCGGCCGCAGCGGCGGCGGCTTCAGCGTGTACGTGGGCCAGTACAAGGTGCGGCTCTTCACGCACCCTTGGTGGTACCCGGACGAGATCAAGCCGCCCATCCTCTCCACGATCTACTGGGTCGAGGGTCCGACGGAGACGATGCACCCGGCGGCGCCGTACCCGAAGAACGGGTTCAAGGCCCTGTTCCTCACGTTCAGCAACTTCCTCCTGCAGTCGCCCAACCTGAATAAGGTCTTCCGGCGGTTGGAGGAGATGGAGCTCGTCGTGGTGGTCGACCCGCAGATGACGGAGACGGCGCGGTGGGCCGACGTCGTCCTGCCGGCGACCACCTGGTACGAGAAGACCGACCTCACGGCGACGCCGCTCCACCCGTTCCTCCAGCTGCAGCAGCCGGCGATCGAGCCGGTGGGCGAGGCCCGTTCCGAGCTCGAGATCTGGTCCGAGCTCGTCCGCCGGATCGACCCGGAGAAGTGGCGGCGGTACTTCCAGGGTGAGACCGAGGAGTCCGCGATCCGGATGATGCTCGCCGCCGGGGACTTCCCCGGCGGGCCGACGGAGGGGATCACGCTCGAGGACCTCCGACGCGGCCCCGTCCGCCTGCGGGTACCGGACCCGGACATCCCGTTCCGGGCGCAGATCGAGGACCTCGAGCCCTTCCCGCCGGTGAGCCTCCCGGCCCCGATCGAGGCGACCCAGGTGTTCCTGCCCACCCGTCGCATCGAGCTCTACAAGGAGGAGGATCGGTTCCTCGAGCTCGGCGAGCAGGTCGCGACGCACAAGGACCCCTACGACGATGGGGTCCACGACCCCGCCGAGTACCCGCTGCGGCTCCTCAGCCCCCACTCGAAGTGGCGGATCCACTCGACCTACGGGAACAACCCGTGGCTGGAGGAGATCCACGGGGGCCGGCCGAAGGTGCTGATCCACCCGGACGACGCGGCGGCCCGGGGGATCCGCGACGGGGACGAGATCGAGGTCTTCAACTCGCGCGGGTCGCTGAAGGCCTGGGCGCACGTGCACGAGGCGGCGGCGCCGGGGACCGCGACCCTGCCCGAGGGCTGGTGGTCCAGGTACTTCCTCGAGGGGAAGGGCGTGAACGAGCTGACGAGCTCGGCGATCAACCCGATCCACGAGGTCTGGTACGTGCCGAACATCTGGGCCCCATCGACGGGATGGAAGGACTGTCGCTGCGAGGTGCGCCGTGCCTGAGGGAACGAAGGTCTCGCCGATCGAGGCGCTCCCCGAGGCCTCCCGCGAGTACGGGGCGATCGGGGAGGTCTCCGAGGAGCCCCGCTGGGGGATGGCGATCGATACCGAGCGCTGCATCGGCTGTTGGTCCTGCGCGGTCATCTGCAAGTCCGAGAACGACGTCCCCCTCGGGATGTGGTGGAACCGCATCCTCACGAAGGGCGAGGATCTGGACACCCCCACCGTGGGGGAGTTCGGTGGGCTCGAGATGAGC
>BEHO01000155.1 GCA_002898915.1 bacterium HR12 | reverse complement strand
ATGGAGCGGGCCGTCGAGGCGGACGTTCCGATCCTCGGCCTGTGCTTCGGAGGGCAGCTCCTGGCGCGGGTGCTCGGGGGCCGGGGCTTCCGCGCGACCGCGGAGATCGGGTGGCTCCCCGTGCGGAGCTCGCGCCCCGACCTCGTGCCGGAGGGTCCGTGGTTCCAGTGGCACTTCGATTCGTTCACCGTGCCGGAGGGCGCGACGCTCATCGCCGAGTCGGACGCCGGGCCGCAGGCCTTCGTGGCGGGTCGGAGCCTCGGTCTCCAGTTCCATCCCGAGGTCACGGTGGGGATCATGGAGGAGTGGGTGCGGGCGTACCCGCACGAGCTCGAGGCCGAGGGCGTCGACCCCGAAGCGCTGCTCGAGGAGACGCGACGCCGGGCCGACGCCAGCAAGGCCATGGCCTGGCAGCTCTTCCAGGCGTTCTTCGACGAGATCGCCGGGCTCGGCGCGTCGGGCTCCCGGGACGTCGCCACGACGGGGTGAGGCCGATGCCGGGTACGGTGACCGCGGACGCGACCCACGTCTTCCCCCGGTTCCTGGATCTCGCCTACCCGAACGTGGAGCGGGGCGAGGGGGTCTGGCTCACCACGGTCGACGGGCGTCGCATCCTGGACGCGTGCTCGGGCGGCGCGATGGTCACGTGCCTCGGGCACAGCGTCCCGGAGCTCGCGGCGGCCGCCGCCGAGCAGGCCGAGCGGATCTCCTACTTCTACAACCACCACTTCACGAACGGACCCCAGGAGCGGCTGGCCGAGCGCCTCACGGAGCTGGTGGCGCCCGGGATGGCCAGGGTCCGGTTCGTCTCGGGCGGCTCCGAGGCGGTCGAGACGATGGTCCAGCTCGCTCGCCTCTACCACGTGGAGCGGGGTGAGGTCGAGCGCTGGCGCGTGGTCTCGCCCGCCCAGGCCTACCACGGGTCCACGATGGGGACCCTCGCCCTCACGGGACGCCGCGCCCTCCAGGAGCCGTACACGCCGTACCTCGCCGACCACCGCCACATCCCGCCACCGGGGCGCGGCCCGGACCCCACGGGGGAGCGGGCCCTCGCGGCCCTCGACCGGATCCTGGAGGAGGAGGGCTCGAGCGTCGCGGCCTTCGTCTGCGAGCCGGTGGGCGCCGCCGCGCTCCCCGGACACGCGCCGCCGGATCGCTTCTGGGAGGGGTTGGCCGAACGTCGCGAACGGTACGGCTTCCTGGTCTGCTTCGACGAGGTCGTGACGGGGATCGGCCGGGTCGGGACCTGGCTCGCCGCCGACCAGGTGCCGATCGAGCCGGACATCGTGGCCGTCGGCAAGGCCCTCGGGGCCGGGCACGCCCCGCTCGGCGCGGTGCTCTGCCGGGAGCACGTGTACGAGGCGGTGGACCGTGGCTCGCGCGAGTTCGACCTCGGCCACACCTGGGACGGCGCGCCGCTGTCCTGCGCCGTGGGTCTGCGGGTGCTGGACCTGCTCGTCGAGGGGGATCTCGTGGCCCGGGTCCGCGAGCGAGGCCCGCGTCTGCTGGAGGAGCTCCGGGAGGCCCTGGCGGGTCTGGAGATCGTGCGTGAGGTCCGCGGCCGCGGGTACCTCCTCGGGTTCGAGCTCGTGGATCCCCGGGACGGCGAGTCCTTCCTGCCCGTGGAGCTCGACGCGGGGGCGCTCGTGGACGACACCGCGCTCGAACACGGCCTGCTCGTCACCTCGACGCACCCGCAGGCCGACGGGTACGCGGGGGACCAGACGGTCTTCGCGCCGGCGTACACGAGCACCGACGAGGAGCTGGCGGAGATGCTCGAGCGGCTCCGGGCGACCATGGAGGACGTCGAGCGCCGCCTCAAGGAGCGGCTGGCAAGGGGGCGGGGATGAGCGACGCGGCTGGACACGAGGAGTTCGTGCTCCTCGCGATGCCGGACGTGAACGGGTCCTTGCGCGGGAAGGCGCTGCGACCCAAGGCGTTCGAGACCGCGGTGGAGCGGGGCACCGTGATGACCGACCTCCTCCTCGGGCTGGACCCGGTCGACACGCCGATCTCCGACTACGAGCGGTTCGGCATCCGCGTCGGGGCCCCCGACCTGATCGTCCACCCTGAGCCCGACACCCTGCGCGAGCTCACCTGGCGTCCCGGATGGCGGGTGTGTCTGGTCACCCCGAGCTGGCCGGACGGCTCCCCGTGCGAGTACGCGACCCGCGAGGTCTACCGGCGCGTCCTCGGCGACGTGGCGGAGCTCGGGTACGAGGTGATGGCGGCCATCGAGTACGAGATCCGGATCTTCGATGAGCGCGGGGAGCCGACGTCCTCGGGCATCAGCTACAGCATCCACGAGATCGGTGGCTACGCGCGGTTCCTCGACGAGGTGGTCCGCGCTCTCGAGGGCCTGGGGGTGGGCCTCTCGGCGGTCCACACGGAGGCGGGCCCGGGGTTGCTCGAACTGAACCTGGCGCCCGGGCGCGGCCTCCGGGCAGCGGACGACGCGGCGTTCGTGAAGTTCGCCGTGAAGCAGGTGGCCGCCTCCATGGGGTTCCGGGCGAGCTTCCTGGCCAAGACCGTTCCCGGCGAGGAGGGATCCAGCGGCCACGTCCACATGTCCTTCTGGCGGGGAGACGAGAACGCCTTCGCCGGCGGCGATCCCCGCGACCCCGTGCCGGAGGTGTTCGCGTCGGCCGTCGCCGGGCTCCTGGACCACCTGCCGGGTGCCTCGCTGCTCCTCAACCCCACCATCAACTCCTACAAGCGGCTCGTCCCCGGGTGGTTCGCGCCGATCAACGCCACCTGGGGGTACGAGAACCGTTCCTGCGCCGTGCGGGCGATCCGATCCTCCCGCCCCGACCTCTGGCGCTTCGAGTGCCGCCGACCGGGGGCGGACGCGAACCCGTACCTCGCGTTGGGCGCCCTCGCGGCTTCGGCGGCGGATGGCATCCGGCGCTCGCTCTCGCCTCCGCCCCCGGAGGCGGGGGATGCGTACGCGAGGACCGATCTGCCCCTACTCCCGGGCTCGCTGGAGGCGGCGATCGAGGCGTTCCGCGCGGACGCCGGGCTCCGCGCGGCCCTGGGGGAGGGGTTCAGCGAGTACTTCATCACCTCGCGCGTGTGGGAGCTGAAGGCGTGGCAGGAGACCGTCACGGACTGGGAGCGAGAGCGCTACATCCGGGCGGTCTAGCGGCGTCCGGTCGCGCCCTCGGGCAGAGGGGTGTGCGGGATGCACTGGGCCGGGTGTCTTCCCAACCGGCGGGCCGAGTGCTACCGTTCGGCCCCTCCCGGAGGTCGGAGATGACGCGATCGGCGGCCCATCGCAGGGTCCGACGGGGCCTCGTGACCCCGCCGGCCGAAGCTGCCCGGGTCCTCCGGCAGATGCTCAGGGACAAGCGCCGCGAGACCGAGGCCCTGTTCGGGATCCTGGCGAGCCTGGCCTCGACGCTGGACGTCGCGGGTCTCCTCGATTACGTGGTCCGCCTGTGCAAGGAGCTGACCGGCTGCCACGGCGCGCTCGTCTACCTCTGGGATGAGGAGAGCGAGCGGCTCGTGGTCCGGGCGGGGGTCGAGGGGTACGAGCGGTGGTTCGGACGCTTCGGTCTCGCCCTGGGCGAAGGGCTGACGGGTTGGACGGCGCTCACGCGCCAGCCGGGGATGATCACGGAGAACCCCACCCAGGACCCCCGCTTCAAGCGGTTCCCCGAACTCAACGACGACCGGTACCAGTCCTACCTCACGATCCCCATCATCTCCGCGAAGGGTCGGCTCATCGGGGTCATCACGATGCACACCGAGGCGCCGCACCGCTTCGATGACGACGACCTCACCCTCATGAACACCCTCTCCGTGCTCATCGCCACGGCGGTGGAGAACGCGGAGCTGTACGAGCGGCAGGCCCGCCAGGTCCAGGTCCTGAACGCGCTCGCTGAGGCGGGGCAGGCGGTCGGTCAGACGTCGTCCCTGCGACACGTGCTGCACCGTCTCGCGGGAACGGCGGCGACGCTCGTGACGGCGGATCGAGGCGCCATCCTCACCCTGGACGAGGCCGGCACCCACCTCGCCGTGGAGGCCTCCTGGGAGGCCGTGCCTGGGTCGGTGGGTGGTTCGCCCCCGGCGCTCCCCGTGGAGGGTATCTGGGCGCGCGTGCTGGGAGCGACGTCGACCCTCGTCCTCGGTCGCCGCGAACACGCGGAGGCGTTTCGCGCGTTCGACGTGCTCGCCCCGCAGGCTCGGACGGCGCTCGTGGCGCCCATGCGGCTGTCGGAACGGACGATCGGCCTCCTCGCGTGTTTCTCGAGATCGGCCGGGGTTCCGCATCGGGAGGACGCGGAGCTCCTGTTGACCCTCGCCTCGCAGGCGGCCCTCACGGTGCAGAACGCGCGGCTCATCGAGACGCTCACCGAGCGCAACGTCGTGCGCGACCTC
>BEHO01000154.1 GCA_002898915.1 bacterium HR12 | reverse complement strand
GTCCACGAGGGCCTCGAGCGCGTTCTGCAGCCCCCGCGGGACGAGGCTCGGCCGGCGCACGGCGAGCAGGAACACCGTGACGATGATGACCGCCGACATGAGCATCCAGAAGGTGACCCGGGTCACGCAGTACGGGCCCGAGCCGATCAGGCACGTCTTCGTGTAGTCGAAGATCTCGGTCCCGGGTGCCTCGAACCCCTCGGGCGGCCTGGACAGGCCGAGGATCAGAGCGAGCATCAGCGGGCCTCCCGTTCGGATCGCGCTCGGCCGGCGCGCGCCGCGACCGGATCCGGCGGGATCTCCAGCATCCCACCGAGACCGCGGATCGCGAGCCGGGCCTCGTAGGCCAGCAGGAGCAGGGTCCCCGGCACGACCGCGCCTCCGAAGGCGACGGGCGAGAACCAGGCCAGGCGGTCGAGCGCGAACATCAGCCCCAGGATGGCACCCAGCCGGACCACCGGTCCGAGCAGGGCGGTCGCTTGGACGGCCGCGATGGAGATCCCCGACGCCCAGGCGAGCGACAGCCCGTGCGCGGCGAAGTTGCCGTAGACGACGGCGACGCCGAGCGCCGCCGAGGCCGAGGCCCCCGCGCCGCCGAGGAGCGCCCCGAGCGCCCCCGCGACGGGGAGCACGACGAGGGCGGGCACGAAGGCCCGCCGCACCATCTCACGCTCCGGTCGCTCAGCGATCCCTGCCATACCTCAGGTAGACGATGGCGATCGCGCCCCCCATCCCCGCGATCAGACCGATCGGCAGGAACAACCAGTGGAACCCGGCCCACCGGTCGAGGAGGTACCCGACCCCGCCCCACACGAGGAGGCCCGAGATGAGCGTCCCCGTGATCGCCCACGCCGGGCCGGCCCCGCTCCAACCTTCCCCGAGTCCACCGGCCATGGGCCCGCGCAGTATAGCCACACCGGCCTCGGAGCGTCAAAGGCGTCGGGCTGCGTTTCCGCAGGTAGATGCGGGTTTATGCCTCGAGGTCGGAGCGCTCGTGAACGGATTCACGAGCCGGCCCCGCGCGATCGCGTCAGGCGCCCTCGTAGATCGGTCGGAAGATCGACTCCCAGGTCTGCACCTCCTCGTCGGAGGGGAGCTCCCGATACGTGTGGAGGTTGCTCGTGTCGCTCGGGAACACGAGCTCGCTCTGGGCGACCTCTCGGAGGCGCTCGGCCTCCCTCCGGTCCCCCGCCTCCTCGGCCTCCTCGGCCATGCGCTCGAGGACCTGGCGCGCCTCGGGCACCGGGGTGATGTAGTTGACGAACTGCGCGATCTGCGCGGCCGCCTCCGGGCGATACACCCAGTCCATGAACGTGATCGCGTCCGCGAGGTGACGCGCGCCCTGCGGGATGCACATGTTGTCCGTCCAGAGGAGCGCCCCCTCCTCCGGCACGACGAACTCGATCCGCTCCGGGATCTTGCCCAGGGACTTCGCGGCGAACATGTCCCCTGACCAGGCCATGGTGATGCCGAGATCGCCCCTGCGGAGCGCCGCGATGTAGGTCTGCTGGTAGTAGCCAGCGAGGATGCCCGAGTCGCGCTGCTCCACCAGCAGCTCAGCGGCGGCGCGCCAGTCCTCCTCGGTCGACGTCTCGGGGGCGACGCCGAGCGCGAGCAGGGCGAGGTTCGGCATGTCCACGATGTCGCCGAACATCCCCACCTTCCCCCGGTAGGCGGGGTCGAAGAGGGCCTGCAGCGACGTGACCGGCCCCCCGGTGACCTCGGGGTCGTAGGCGATCCCCGTGATCCCCGACTGCCAGGCCATCGTGTACCGGTTGCCGGGGTCGTAGGCGGGGTCCCGCACGAAGTCCCCCGCGTGGGCGTCGAAGTTGGGCCGGAGGTCGGAGGGGAGCTCGACCAGGTACCCGCGCTCCTTCAGCTTCGTGAGCGTGATCCCGTTCGTGATCACCATGAGGTCCCAGCCGGTCGGGAGCCCCGCCGCGAGGTAGGGCTCGATCCGCTGGTAGAACCAGTCGCTCTCCCGGATGACCTCCCGGTAGTTCACGTGGATGCCGGTGTCGGCCTCGAAGGCCACGAGCGACGGGCTGTACCGGGTGCCGTCCCCGCGGCGCTCCATGTCGATGTAGAGGGGCCAGTTCGCGAAGTTCAGGATGCCCGCCGGGGGGTCCCGGAACGAGGGCTCGCGCTCGGGGCCCTCCCGTCGCCCGCAGGCGCCCGCCAGCCCGGAGAGGGCGATGGCCGCGGCACCGGCGCCCGCCCGACGGAGGAGGTCGCGGCGGGTGAATCGTGCGGTCATCTCCGAGCGCGCCAGCTCTGGATCGCGACGTTCGCGATCGCCGCGAGCACCCCCGCCGCGAACAGCATCGTCCCCACCACGTTGACGTGGGGCGGCAGCCCGATGCGGGTAGCCCCGAAGACGAAGACCGGGAACGTCGACGTGCCGCCCGAGACGAAGTTCGTGATCACGAAGTCGTCGAGGGAGAGCACGAAGGCGAGGAGGAAGCCGGCGAGGATCGATGGCGCGATGAGCGGCAGCGTCACCTTGAAGAACGTGGTGACGGGATCCGCGAACAGATCCTGTGCGGCGTCCTCCAGCGATCGGTCCAACGTCTGCACGCGCGCCCGCACCGTGACGGCCACGAAGGCGATGCTGAAGCTGATGTGCGAGAGCAGGATCGTCGGGAACCCGATCGGCGGCGCGAACGCGCCGACGAGGGGCAGCTCCGGCCACTTGATGAAGAGCGCGAGGAGCGACGAGCCGAGCACGATCTCCGGCACGGCGATCGCGATGAAGATGAGGAAGTTCACGGGCGCCTTGCCCCGGAACCGGTAGCGGCCGAGGGCCAATCCGAGCAGCGTCCCGAGGGCCGTGGCCACGATCGCCGAGAGCGGCGCCACCTGGAGCGAGACGCGGAGAGCCTCCGGCATCCCCGGCACGCCGAAGGGATCCCGCCACCACCGGAGGGTGAAGCCCCAGAACTTCGGCGTCTGCTTCACCGGCACGATGGGGACGTCGTTGAAGGAGTACAGGATCATCACGAAGATCGGTGAGGCGAGGTAGACGATCATGAGCCAGGTGAACCCGGGCAGGATGAACCGGGTCCACCGCTTGTTCGGGCGGTGGAGCGGCGCGAGATCCCGCTCCCCGGCGCGCGCGGTGACGCTCGTCGCGCTCATCTCAGATCGCCGCCGTGAGGGTCTCGTCCTCCGTCCCGAGGATCCGCGCGTAGATCGAGGCCAGGATCAGCATCGCCACCATCAGCACCACCGAGAGCGCGGCGGCCAGCGGATAGTTCACCGAGTACAGGAAGGTCTCCTGGATGATGTTCCCGATCATCCTCGTCCCGGGGCCGCCGAGGACGGCTGCGTTCACGTAGTCGCCGGTCGCGGGGACGAACGTGAGGAGGAACGCCGCGAAGACGCCGGGCAGGGAGAGGGGCCAGACGACCCGTCGGAAGGCCTGCCACTTCGAGGCGTAGAGGTCCTTCGCCGCCTCCACCAGGCTCTTGTCGATCCGCTCCAGCGCGACGTAGAGCGGCAGCGCCGTGAACGGGAGGTAGTTGTACGTGATCCCCGCCACCACCGCGAACGGCGTCGCCAGGACCCGGAACCCCTCGGGCAGGAGCCCGAGGGACTTCAGCGGTCCGAAGATGAGCCCGCTGTCGCCGAGCAGGAACCGCCACTGCACGGTCCGGATCACGTAGGAGACGAAGAAGGGGACCAGGATGAGCAGCAGGATCGAGGACTTCCAGCGCTGCCCGTAGAAGGCGATCCAGTACGTCATGGGGTAGGCGAGGAGGAGGCAGGACACGGTCACGACGGCCGAGATCACGATGGACCGCACGAACTGGGTCTTGTACGTCGAGATCCCGCGCGTGTAGTTCTCCCACGCCCACGAGAACCGGAGGCCGCCGAAGATCCCTCCGCTCTGGAGCGACGTGTACACGAGGATCGCCATGGGCAGCACGAGGAAGACGAGGAGGTACAGGCCCGCCGGCGTCATGAGCCAGTACGGGACCGCCTTCCGATGCCTCGCATAGGCCCCGCGGCGCACCGCCGCCGCGGTCACCCGCTCCTCGATCTGCGCCACGGGTCCGCTACTGCTGCGAGATCGGCAGGAAGATGGCGTCCCACTCCTGCGCCTGCTCGTCGGTGGTGATGTTCGTCCCGAACTCGGCCAGGGACAGGGTCTCGTCGCTCGGGAACGCGACCTCGGCCTCGGCCGTCTGGTACAGCTTGTTCGCGTAGCCCTTGTACCCGTCCTCCAGCGCCTGCTCGGCGTCCGTGAGGATCACCTCACGGACCCCCTTGCACGGCGACAGGTACAGGACCCACTCGGTCACCATCGCCGCGATCTTCGGCTGGTAGTACCAGTCCATCAGCATCAGGGCGCCCGGAGGGTTCTCCGCACCGACCGGCACC
>BEHO01000153.1 GCA_002898915.1 bacterium HR12 | reverse complement strand
CGCAAGCAGATCGTGCACAACCTCCACGTGGTGCGGGCGCTGGAGGCCAAGGGCGCCGTGTTCGTGGAGGAGGAGACGGAGGTGCCGGAGGGGGCCGTGATCGTGCTCTCGGCCCACGGCGTCGCGCCCGAGGTCTACGAGAACGCGCGCGCCCGCGGGCTCACGGTGCTCGACGCGACCTGCCCCCTCGTCACGAAGGTGCACCTGGAGGCCCGACGGTTCGCGTCCGAGGGCCGCACGATCCTGCTGATCGGGCACGCGGGCCACGAGGAGGTCGTGGGGACGACCGGTCAGGCCCCGGGGCGCACGATCCTGGTGCAGGACGTCGACGAGGCGCGGCGCCTGGAGGTCGAGCACCCCGAGCGCCTCGCGTACCTCACGCAGACCACGCTCTCGGTGGACGAGACGAACGAGATCGTGGCGGTGCTGCGGGAGCGCTTCCCGCAGATCGTGGGGCCTCCTCGGGAGGACATCTGCTACGCGACCCAGAACCGGCAGGACGCCGTGAAGGAGGTCGCCCGTCGGTCGGACGTCGTCCTCGTGATCGGCTCGGTGAACTCCTCCAACTCCAACCGGTTGGCGGAGGTGGCGCGGGAGACCGGGACCCCCGCCTACCTCGTGGACGACGAGACCGAGGTGGATCCGGGCTGGCTGGAGGGGGCCGAGGTCGTGGGCCTCACCTCGGGGGCCTCGGCGCCGGAGTGGCTCGTGGAACGGATGCTCGCCTACCTCGCGGGGCTCGGGGCCACGGAGGTCGAGGAGGTCACGCTCGCCACCGAGCACCTCCGGTTCGCCGACGTCAGGATGTGAGGGCTCAGCTCCAGACGGAGTACTGGTCCCGGTCCTCCTCCTCGGGCTCGAGGTAGGGGATCGCGACGAGCGTCTTCGTCCGCCGGACGCCGGGGAGCGGCAGGATCTGATCCACGATGACCCGGGCGCCCTGCTCCCAGGGGTAGGGGACCTCGGCGAGGAGGTCGTACTCGCCCGCCACCAGGGCCACGGCCGAGACGTCCTCCAGGGCGCTCAGGCTCTCGAGGAGCCCGGAGGCGGCGCCGGGCTCGGCCTGGATGTGGACGAGGCAGGCGTCGCCCTGGTGCTGGAGGGGGACGGGGGTCATCATGCCGCCCCCGACGAGGCCGAGCACGTCGCCCGGGACCACGGGCGCGGTCAGGGTGCGCTCGACCCCGTCGATGCGGTGGATCCGCCGGACCACGGTCTCGACGATCGACGTCAGGTCCGGACCGTGGGCCGCCGCCACCGCGTCCCAGTCGCCGACCGTGAGGACGGCGGCGCGGACGCCCTTCGTGACCTTCAGCTGGACGAGCACGTCCTCGGCGCGCCCGGGACGGATCCGCACGTAGACGAAGGCGTCCACGGGGGCAGGCTAGGCCCCAGGATGCGCCCGCGCAAGGACCCCGCGGGGGCTCGTGTCAGTCCGCCGGGACGGGGGCGCTCGAGCGGCACAGGGCGGCGAGCTCCGCCTCGCCCTCCTCGGGACCGACGGCGATGAGGCGGTCGCCGGCGCGGAGCACGAAGGCGGCGCGCGGTCGGTAGATCCAGCGCTGGCCACGCTGGATCGCGAGGACGAACATCCCGGTCTCGGTCTCCACGCGCAGGTCCCGGAGGCTCCGGCCGTCGGCCGGGGTCCCGGGCTCCACGACCATCTCGGCGCTCGTCTCCTCCGTCTCCTCCAGGGCCATCTGCACCACGGGGTGCAGCGGCTCGCCGTGCTCCACGTACCAGGTCATGTCGCGCGCCGCGTCGCAGATGGACTCGCTCGCGGCCGCCAGGCGGATCAGGCCCCGGAGCTCGTCCACGTCGCGCGCCTCCGGCGCGGCCCGCAACACCCAGGACTCGAGCTCGTCCTGGAGGGCGTCGGCCCGCCCCTCGAGCGTGGCGACCTCCGCGGCGAGCGCCCGGTCGTTGAAGAGCAGGGCCGAGTAGGCGAGGCCCACCGCCGCCTCGGCGAGGTCCTTCATCTCGACGAGGATGTCCACCGCCCGGTCGAGCTCGGAGAGCGGCGGCCCCTCGACCTCGGGCGCCTGGGGGAGCTCGGGGGCGCCGGCCAGCGCCCGCACCAGGTTCACCCCCTCCTCCGGGCCCCGGACGAGCAGCACGTCGCCCTCGCGGACGACGTCGTCCGGGCCGGGGTCGAACCGCCACTCGGTCCCCCGACGGATCGCCATGACCCACATCCCGGTCTCCGTCGGCAGGGAGAGGTCCCGCAGCGTCCGTCCGACCATCTGCGAGCCCTCCCGCACCTTCACGCGCGCCGTCATCTCGTCGGCGTGCCGCAGGTCCGGCCGGAGCGCGTCGGGGATCCCGAGCCGCGCCGCCACCACCCGGGCGATGTCGGAGGCCGCGTCGCCGATCTGCTCGATCGCGTCGGCGATCCACAGCACCCCCGCCATGCCCTCGGCGTCCTCCGGGCTGCGCGCGGCGAGCATGGCCGTCGTCCGCAGGGCCCGCAGGTGCTGGCTCATCCGCTCCTCGAGGCGCTCGACCTCCTCGGCCAGCTTCTCCTCGTTGAAGAAGACGGCCGCGTAGGCCAGGTCCACCATGAGCTCGGAGGCGTCCTTCGCCTCGACGAGCAGGTCCTTCACGTTCCTCGGTTGGTCATCCATGTGGGAGCACTCCAGATACTGACATAGCGAAGAGCACGGCGGCCACGCCGGCGAGGTCCATCACGCTCGTGATGATCGGCACGCTCTGGTTGTCGGGATCCAGCCCGAATCGGTAGGTGAGCACGGCCAGGTAGTAGGAGGCGACGAGCGTCACGGGGGTGAGGAGCCCGCCGGCTAGGAGGGTGCCGGCGAGGAGCCTCCCGAGGGGCGGGGTGCCGGCGAGCCCCGTGAGCCCGGCGAGCGCCCACGCGAGGATGCCGATGAGGGTGTACGTGAACGCGGAGAGGCCGACGACGAGGGAGGCGTCGAGCACGGCCGGGGCCTCGGGCATCCCCCGGGGGGTGATGACGCCGATCTGGAGCTTCGAGGTGATCCGGGAGGCGAAGATCCCCCCGAGCGCCCCGGCCTGCGACACGAAGGGGGGCACGAGCGACAGCACCGCGGGGACGGCCAGGAGCTGGGGCTCGCGGGCCCGGAGGAAGGAGCCCGCGAGGATGTCGAGGACGGGGGTGGCGACGATCGTGCCGGTCATCTCCACGACGATGCGGCGCACGACCCGGTCCGGCGTGGCGTAGGCGCGGACGATGGCCCCGGCCGCGACGAGGAGGCAGATCGCCGCCGCGACCGCGGAGACCGTCTCGTCCCGCAGGAGGAAGGTGGCCAGGAACAGGCTCGGCAGGGTGGTCATGTCCCCGAGCGCGGTCACCATCGGGGTCGCCACGGAGTCCAGGTCCCAGCCTCGGCGATGGGACTGGAGCGAGATGGCGAGCGTGATGAACAGGATGAGCAGCGAGCCGATGGCCCCGCCGACGACGGAGATCGTCGCCAGCTCGAGCACGGAGATGGAGGGCTCGCCGAACGCCGCCGAGGCGATGCGGGCGAGGACGGCGAGCCACAGGGACGAGCCGAAGGTGGTGAGGACGGCCACGGAGACGTTGCGACGCAGGATCCCACCGCGACGTAGGTGGGGCTCGAGGAGGCCCGCGGCGTTCGCCGTCCCGAGGCGCGCCCCGATGGCCCCGAAGATCGTCCCCTTCATCCCCACGGCCGCCGGGATGAGGACGATGAGCCCAGGGAGGCGCTCGAGGGTGCCGGTGATGTGGGCGAGGGTCAGGCCGGCGACGAACCCCGCGACCGTGCTGAGGGTGAGCGCGACCAGGCCCTGGCCGAGCGTGCGCCGCTCGGCGCGCCAGTGGGCCCAGAGCAGGCGAGCACGGCGCGGGACGGCCATCGCCATAACGGTTCGCTCATCGTTCCACCCTGCAGCATCGCGGTGCCAGGGCCGGTGCGGCCCGGGCCAGTATGCGCTGGGCGGGCGGGGACGGACAACCGCGCGGGCGGTTCAGGCCCGCCCGTCGTCCACCCAGTCGCGGGTCAGGAACAGCCAGAAGGCGAGGCCGGCCCAGGGCCCGTAGCGGCGGAACCGGCGCAGGACCGCGCGGTCGGTCACCCGCCGTCCGACCCGTGCCGCGTAGGTCGGCCGGGTCCAGGAGTCGAGGATCAGCCGGTGGTACCGGCCGAGGGGCATCATGATGTGGGCGGCCGCGTAGGGACCCACTCCCGGCAGCGCCAGGAGCCGCCGCTCGAGCTCGGCCTCGGGGAGCTCGGGGTCGGCGAGGGCCTCGAAGTCGATCTCGCCTGCGGCCACGCCCCGGGCGACCGCCAGCAGGGATGGCGCCCGGTACCCGGCCCTCACCACATCGCGGTAGAACGCGTACCCTGCCTCGGCCATCCGCTCGGGGGTGGGGAAGGCGCGCCC
>BEHO01000152.1 GCA_002898915.1 bacterium HR12 | reverse complement strand
CACCAGCGTCCACGTGCCCTCGCACCCGGCGAGTGGATCGCAGTCGGCCCACGACCGCAGCTCCTCCTCATCGAACTCCGCGATCCCCGCGGTGACCCAGAACCGCCCGTAGGTGGCGTGGTCGTAGATCGCCGCGATCAGCCGCATCTCGGGCGGCGCGGAGGCGGGGTCGGTCACGAGGAGGCGGACAGGGGCTCCCAGCTCCTCCGGGAGAGCGATCGGGAACGGGAGGACCGCGCGCGCCTCATCCAACGTTCCGACGGGGACGCCGTTCACGAGCGGCTCATCCCAATCCGGGGACGGCTCATCCCAATCCGGGAGCGGTCCCCCCTCCACCGCGCCCCGTCCGCCTGAGCCGCCGCACGCGGCGATGAACGGGAGGAGCGCGACGAGGAGGAGCGCCCCGACACGCCGCCGCGGTGCCACCACCCCTCGCTTCCGCTCGGTACCCGTAGCGCTCATCCCGATCGTAGCTCGGTCGGGCGTCGCGGGCGGCGCGACGCGCCGGATCCCCCGGCTCCGATCCGTGCGATGATGCTCGGCCCCGAACGGTATGGAGACGGAGCGACCCACGATGAGCGTCCCCCGCTGCATGAGCACGCAGCACCCCGACAACGCGGCCGTGCCCTTCTTCGCGTCCTCATCGGTGCTCGCGGGGGAGGACGAGATCCGCGAGGCCTTCTACGCGTACTCGCACCTTGGCTGCGACGAGCAGATGTGGGACATGGAGGGCAAGGAGATCGACCTCTACGTGGTGCGCAAGCTCCTCGCCCGGTACGGATCCTTCTTCCGCGAGCGGGTGCTGGGGGAGGACCTACGGCTCACGCTCCGGGTGCCGAACCCGACCTTCGAGCGCACGGAGGGGAAGGTCCTCCTGGAGAGCCTGGAGAGCATCCCCCGCTCCGCCGACGCCGCCCGCGCCTTCTACGGTCGTGACGTGGCGCCGATCTTCCAGGTCATCCTCCCGATGACGACCTCATCGCGGGCCCTGGACCGCGTCTACCGCTACTACGCGGAACACATCGTCGCCCGCCAGCACACGCGGTTCTCGGACGACGACATCACGATCGCCGAGTGGTTCGGAGACTTCCATCCCCCGCGGATCGACGTCATCCCGCTGTTCGAGGACGTGCCGTCGATGCTGCGCGCCCACCGGATCCTGGCGCGGTACCTGGCCGACAAGGAGGTCCGCGACCAACGGGTCTTCCTCGCGCGGTCGGACACCGCGATGAACTACGGGTCGGTCTCCGCGGCGCTCGCCAACAAGATCGCGCTCGCGCGGCTCGGGGACCTCGCCGAGCGCCTCGGCCTCCGCCTGCATCCCATCCTCGGGCGCGGGTCGGCCCCGTTCCGGGGCGGCCTCACCCCCTCGAGCGCCGAGCGCGTGGGGCGCGAGTACCCGAGCGTGGTGACCTTCACCATCCAGTCCTCGTTCAAGTTCGACCACCCCGCCGACGAGGTACGGGCGGCCTGCCAGCACCTCCGCACGCGCCCCATCGGCCCTCCGCAACCGGTGGACGCCCGCCGGGCGCTGGAGGTCATGAAGCGCGCGACGACCGCGTACCGCCGACACGTCGTGGAGCTCGCGCCGCTGATCGACGCGGCCGCCCGGTTCGCGCCGCGCCGACGGGCCCGCAAGCTGCACATCGGCCTGTTCGGCTACGCGCGCGAGGTCGGCGGCGTCCGGCTCCCGAGGGCCATCTCGTTCACCTGCGCCCTCTACTCGCTCGGCCTCCCGCCCGAGCTCATCGGCCTGGACGCCCTGAGCGCCGAGGATCTCGCCTTCGTCCGCGAGACCTACCCCTCGTTCGACGCCGAGATCCACGCCGCCCTCCGCTTCGCCGACCTCGACGCGCCCTTCGTGCCGGCCTCCCTGCGCACGGCGCTCTCCCGGGCCGGGCTCGAGGCGTCGGCCGACCCCGGGCACCGGGCCATCGGCCGGCGCATCCGCGAGGCGTTGGATCGGAGCGATGCGAGCCGTCTCGCCGACCTGGTGGCGCAGGCGGCGCACCTCCGGCGCTTCGTGGGGTAGGGGCGGCCGTCACCCCGGGAACGGCTCGTAGCCGGGGGCCGAGATCGGCCACGGGGCCGCCCGCTCCCACGCCTCGCCGACGGCGAGCACCAGGTCGTCCCGGAACCTGGGGCCGGTGATCTGCAGCCCGATCGGCACGCCGTTCGGGGCCACGCCGGCGGGGACCGAGAGCGAGGGGTGCCCCGTCGAGTTCGTCGGCTGGGTGTTGTAGTCGGCGCCGTCGGTGAGGGGGCCGGGGTCGGGGCCCTCGGCCGGGAAGCCCTCCACGCACATCGTGGGGCACACGAGGATCCCGTCCTCCCCGAGGAGCTCGTCGAGGGCCCGGCAGTACCCGAACCGGGCGCGGCGGGCACGCTGGTACTCGTCCACCGAGAGGCCGGCGGCGATCTCCATCCCCCTGCGGAAGTAGGGCGTGAGGTCGTCCCGGCGCGCCTGCAAGGTCTCGCGCCCGATCCACGTGAGCTCGTCCACCGCCGCCATCACGAACCACTCGTCGTCGAGCTCCGGCGGGAAGGGGGGGTCGATGGGCTCGACGGCGAGGCCGGTCGCCGACTCCAGCGTGCGCAGGGCCGCCTCGAACCGCTCGAGCAGCGGAGCCGGCAGGGGGCGATCGTGGCCGACGAGCCTCGGCGTGGCGAGGATCCGACCCGGCCGAGCGTCCGGCCGCGGCTCCCAGACCGGGACGGCGGCGGGCGCCCCCGCGATCGGCCCCCGGATCACCTCGAGCAGGAGCCGGGCGTCGGCGATCGAGGTGGCGAGCGGCCCCTTCGTCGAGAGCTCGATCCAGGAGGGCGGCGGCCACTGGCCGATCAGTCCCTGCGTGGGCTTCAGGCCGACGAGGCCGCAGAACGAGGCGGGGATCCGCACGGAGCCGCCGCCGTCCGTGCCGGTGGCGAGCGGCGCGAGGCCGGCCGCGAGCGCCGCGCCGCTCCCGCCCGAGGAGCCCCCGGGCGAGAACGCCGGGGCCCACGGGTTGCGCGTCGCCCCGAAGAGCCGGTTCGCGGTGAAGCCCTCGAAGGCGAACTCCGGCGTGTTCGTCTTGCCGACGACGATCGCACCGGCGGCCTTGAGCCGAGCGACCTCCTCGCAGTCGGCCTCGGCCGGCGGGGCGTCCGCCCGCAGGAGCGAGCCGAACGTCGTCGGCAGGCCCGCCGCGTCCTCGTTGTCCTTGACGAGGAGCGGGAGGCCGAGCAGCGGCCGGTCGCCGGGATCCTCGCCCCGCGCGAGGCGCGCGTCGAGGGCCCGCGCCTCCTCGACCGCCTCCTCCCGGACCAGCACGACCGCGTTCAGCTCCGGGTTCCGGCGCTCGATCCGCTCGAGCGCGGTCCGCACCAGCTCCTCTGCCCCGATCGTCCGCGCGCGCACCGCCGCCGCCAGCTCCGCGAGTCCCATCACGTCCCTCCTCCGCTCGTGCGCGCGAAGCCTACCGCCCGCTGCGCGCGGCGCGGGAGCCCGCCGCGGTAGGCTGCGGCCGTCGTCCCATGCAGCTCGATCAGCGGCATCAGCGCGCGCTCGTGAACGCGGTCGTCGCCGCCGCGACCACCGCGATCCTCGGCCTCATCGTCGTGTCCCTCCTGCCGAGCGGCGAGGGAGCGACCGGGGCCAGCCCCTCGCCGACCGCCGCGGGGCCGAGCCCCATCGGGTCCTGCGAGCCGTCGTGGGATCGGGTCCCCAGCCCGACCCCGGAGGACGGGGGCGCGCTCCTCGCGGACGTCGCCGTCGTGGCGCCCGACCTGGCCTGGGCCGTGGGCGGCTCGGGGGACCCGGTCGAGCCGAGGACCACCCTGGCCATCGTCTGGAACGGCGCCGAGTGGGACCTCGTGATCACGCCGAACGCCGGCTCGGTCGCCAACCGCTTCGAGGCCGTGGACGCGCTCTCGCCCGACGCCGCCTGGGCGGTGGGCCGCGCCTCGAGCGGGACCGGGGCGATCCCGATCGCGGCGCAGTGGGACGGCGGCTCCTGGACGCTCCTCCCCTCCTCTCCCGACGTGCCGGAGGGGGCGTTCCTCGGGGTCGAGGCGATCACCACGGACGAGGTGTGGGCGGTCGGGTACGCGGGCGATCCGGAGCTCGGCACGGAGCGCGCCGTGGCCTTGCGGTGGAACGGGTTCGAGTGGACCTCATCCCCGCTCCGGGATGCCGTCGGCGGCGGTCGGAGCGCCCTCGTCGCCATCGCCGGGACCTCGGGCTCCGACCTGTGGGCCGTCGGGTACCACCGCGCCCGCCCGATGATCCTCCACTACGACGGCTCGACCTGGACCCCCTCGTCGTCGGACGTCCGGGGATCGGTGCTCGGCGTGGTGGCGCTCGCCCCGGACGACGCCTGGATCGTCGGGGAGCGGATCCAGCGCTTCGACGGTACGGCCTG
>BEHO01000151.1 GCA_002898915.1 bacterium HR12 | reverse complement strand
GGGCGGCGCCGGCGGGTCTAACCTCGGAAGGGCGATGATCGTCGAGATGAGCCTGGCCGGGGTTCGGGTCGAGCTCCCCTCGAACCAGCCCATCGTGCTCCTCCGCGAGACGCACGGGGAGCGGTACCTCCCCATCTGGATCGGGCAGCCGGAGGCGGCGTCCATCGCCCTCGCCCTCCAGGGGGTCGTGACGCCGCGGCCGATGACCCACGACCTGATGAAGAACATCCTGGAGGAGATGTCGGTGCAGGTGCACAGCATCGTCATCACCGAGCTCCGGGACGGCACGTTCTACGCGGTCATCAACATGCAGCGGAACGGCGACGCCTACGAGATCTCGTCCCGGCCGAGCGACGCGATCGCGCTGGCGGTTCGCCTTGGCTGCAAGATCTACGCGGCCGAGGAGGTCCTCGCGGAGGCCGCGATCCTCATCCCGGGCGGCGAGGGCGAGGAGGACGAGGAGGAGGAGCTGGCTCGGTTCCGCGAGTTCCTCGAGCACGTCAAGCCCGAGGACTTCCAGGCGTAGGGACCCGGTCCCCCTAGCCGTACACGATGGCGGTCACCCAGGCCTGATCGCGGCCGCACCCCGACCTCCCGTCCACCCGGATCACCCCGATCCCGGCCCGGCGGAGGGCGGGGTGGAGGACGATCTCCCGATGGGGCTCGTCGTCCAACCACCGTCGGACCACGGCGTTGAGGGTCTCGTCGCAGCCGACGGCGTCGGCGCCCAGGTCGTCCCAGCGGTACGGTTCGAGCAGCTCCGCGAGGTTGGGGGGGTCGAACAGCTCGCCGCGACGGATCATCCTGCGCGTGTGCGCCTTGGCGTCCTCGGACAGCCGGAGGTTCAGCCGTAGGGGGCGCAGGTCGTGGTTGTCCCGCACCCGGTTGATGATCCGCAGCAGCTTCGTCCGCAGCGGTCCCGCCTCGGCGACGGGTGACGCGACGACCCCCGATCCGAGCCAGAGCGCCAGGGCCCCCGCGAGGATCACGCGGTTCCGAGCGCTGTCCCGGCTCCCCATGGGCATCCCTCCCTCGACCCGCCGCCGACCCGCCGCCGCTCGGCGCGGGGCATCCTATCGGACCGACCCGGCGAGCGCCTGGTCCGCTCCGCGTCGTTGACACGGGGCGTGGGCTCCCCTAGGGTAGTTGCGGAACCGTAATTACGGAGCTGTGATGGCTGACCGTGTGATGGCCGAGCAGGGGTACCGGGTCCCCGAGGTCCTCCGGATCGTGGGGATCACCTACCGGCAGCTCGACTACTGGGCCCGGACCGGCCTGGTGCGTCCGTCCATCCGCGACGCCCACGGCTCGGGCACGCAGCGACTCTACTCCTTCCAGGATCTCGCCCAGCTCAAGCTCATCAAGCGCATGCTCGACTCGGGGGTCAACCTCCAGCAGATCCGCAAGGCGTGGAGCACGCTGCGGGAGCTCAAGGAGCCACCGCTCGGCACCACCCTCATCTCGGACGGGTCCCGCATCTACGCGGTGGACTCACCCGAGGCGGTCGTGGACCTCCTCGCCCAGGGACAGGGGGTCTTCGCGATCGCCGTGGACAAGGTATGGAGCGATCTGGAGGGGACCCTCGCGAAGCGCGCGAGGAAACGCGGGCGCCGGGCCGCGTCCGCCGGAGGCGCGTGAACGACGCCGCCGCGGCCGCGCCGCCGCCCCTCAAGAGCGAGACGGTCCGTTTCGCCCACGCCTCCGAGCGTCAGTTCGCGCAGCTCCTCGACTTCTACCAGATCGAGTGGGAGTACGAGCCGCGATCCTTCGATCTCGAGTGGGATCGGGATGGGAACGTGGTGCAGCGCTTCACGCCCGACTTCTACCTGCCGCAGTACGACCTGTACATCGAGATCACCACGCTCAACCAGAAGCTCGTCACGAAGAAGAACCGGAAGGTGCGCCGGCTCCGTGAGCTCTACCCCGAGGTGAACTGCAAGATCTTCTATCAGCGGGACTACCTCTCCCTCGTCGAGAAGTACGGGCTGGAGGATGTCTCGGGGTAGGGGAGCGACCTCGCGAGGCCCGGACCGGAGCGGCACGAGCGACTAAACTGCAGAGCCACATGCGGTTCGCGCCCCATACCGACGAAGACGTACGGGCGATGCTCGACGCCCTGGGGCTCGGTTCCCTCGACGACCTGTTCTCCCAGATCCCCCCCTCCATCCGCCTGGACCGGCCCCTCGACCTCCCGGAGGGTGTCTCGGAGCCCGAGATCTGGGCCGACCTCGGGGCCCTCGCCCGGCGCAACCGGCACGTGGACGACCTCGTCTGTTTCGCCGGCGCCGGCGCGTACGACCACTACGTGCCGGCCGTGGTGTGGGCCCTCGCGGGTCGCTCGGAGTTCGTCACCTCCTATACCCCGTACCAGCCCGAGCTCTCCCAGGGGGTCCTCCAGGCCCTCTTCGAGTACCAGTCCATGATCTGCGAGCTCACCGGGCTGGACGTCTCCAACGCCTCCCTGTACGACGGCTCCACCGCCCTCGCCGAGGCCGTGAACCTGGCCCGGGGAACGCCGGGCCGGGACCGCGTCCTCGTCTCGGCCGGGGTCGATCCCCGCCACATCGAGACGCTCCGGACCTACGGGGCCGGAGCGGGGTACGAGCCCGAGATCTTCCCCCTCGTCGAGGGTCGGGGCGGGCGCCCGGAGATCGGAGACGACGTGGCGTGCGTGATCGTCCAGCACCCCAATCGCTACGGCATCCTCGAGCCCGTGCGCGAGCTGTTCGGTGCCGCGCACGACGGGGGGGCCGTCGCCATCCAGGTCTTCGACCCACTCTCCCTCGGCGTGCTCGCGCCGCCCGGGGAGCTCGGCGCCGACATCGCCGTGGCGGAGGGGCAGTCCCTCGGCAACCACCTGAGCTTCGGGGGGCCCTACCTCGGCGTCATCGCGACGCGGATGGATCTCGTCCGGCGTCTGCCGGGGCGCATCGTCGGGCGGACGGTCGACGTGGAGGGCCGGACGGGCTACGTGCTCACCTTGCAGGCGCGCGAGCAGCACATCCGCCGCGAGAAGGCCACATCCAACATCTGCACGAACCAGACCCTCATGGCGATCGCGGCCGCGATCTACCTCGCCTGGCTGGGCCCTCGCGGCCTGGTCGAGCTCGGCCGGGCCTGTCACGCGAAAGCCGCCTACGCGGCCGAGCGCCTGACGCGGATCCCCGGGGTCGCGCTGCGGTTCCCCGAGGCCCCCTTCTTCAAGGAGTTCGCCCTGCGCCTGCCGCGACGGGCGGATGAGGTCCGGGATGAGCTCGTCGAGCACGGGTTCCTGGCGGGCGTGCCGCTCCCCGAGCCGGAGACGGACACGTTGCTCGTGGCCGTGACGGAGCGCCGGACCAGGGCCGACATCGACGCCCTCGCCGAGGCGATGGCGGAGGTCCTCTCGTGAGCCGATCGGAACCGGAGCCGACCCAGGGCGGGGTACCCGAGCACGTCGGGGCGCCGGTCCGGCGCCAGGGTCCGCCCGGCGCCGGCACGATCATGGATCTCTCCCGGCCCGGGCGCCGAGCCTGGAGCCTCCCTCCGCTGGACGTTCCCGAGCGCGAGATCCCCGGGGACCACCGGCGCCGCCGGCCACCGGCCCTGCCCGAGGTCGCCGAGCGGGACCTGGTGAAGCACTACACGCGGCTCGCGCAGATGAACTACGGCGTGGACACCGGCTTCTACCCGCTGGGCTCGTGCACGATGAAGTACAACCCGAAGATCGCCGACGCCGCCGCGGCCCTGCCGGGCTTCTCGCGCCTGCACCCCCTCCAGCCGGAGCAGACCGTCCAGGGCGTGCTGGAGCTCCTCTGGCGCCTCGAGCGGGCGCTGTGCGAGATCACCGGCATGGCCCGGGCCACGCTGCAACCTCCGGCGGGGGCCTGCGGGGAGCTCACCGGCCTGCTCATCATGCGTCGCCACCACACCGAGCGCGGCAACCCGCGCCGGCGGGTGGCCATCCCCGATTCCGCTCATGGCACGAACCCCGCGAGCGTCCGTCTGGCCGGCTACGAGGCCCTCCACGTGCCGAGCGATGCGCGCGGGCTCGTGGACGTCTCGGCCCTGGAGAAGCTGATCGACGAGGACGTCGCCGGGCTCATGCTCACGAACCCGAACACCCTGGGGCTCTTCGAGGAGGAGATCGAGCGGATCACGCGGATCGTCCACGAGGCCGGGGGGCTCGTCTACTACGACGGGGCGAACCTCAACGCGATCCTCGGCCGGTGTCGGCCCGGGGACATGGGCTTCGACATCGTCCACATCAACACCCACAAGACCTTCGCGACCCCCCACGGTGGGGGAGGGCCGGGGGCGGGGCCGGTGGCGGTCACCGAGGCCCTCGAGCCGTACCTGCCGGTTCCCCTCATGGCCCGCGACGAGGCCTCGGGGACCTTCCGGCTGGAGACCGACCGCCC
>BEHO01000150.1 GCA_002898915.1 bacterium HR12 | reverse complement strand
GGCCGCCCTCCGCCCCGAGCTCGAGGCGCTGGACGCCGGTGCCCTGGAGCGACTCGAGCTCGGACTCGGGGCCCTCGTGGAGGCGCTGCGCCGTGCGGGCGCCCTCGTGGTGGCCGCGCCCTGCGCCGGGTGCGTCCACTTCCGCCCGAACGCGGCGCCGGGCACGCGCGCCCCCCACCAATGCGCGCTCATCGAGCGGTACCTCTCGGAGGCGGAGTCGCGGATGCTCTGCCCCGAGCACACCCCCGCGGCCTGATCCGCCTCAGGTCGTCGGCGCCGTGCCCGTGAGCGACTCCAGCGCGGCGTCGAGGAGCCCCGTGGCCTCCTCGGCGATCGGGCGCAGGTCTGGATGGTCCGCGAGCTCGGCGATCACGCTGGGGTCCAGGGCCGAGACCACGGTCCGCCCGTCGTGCTCGCGCACCACCACGTTGCACGGCAGGAGGAGCCCGACCTCGGGTTCGAGCTCGAGCGCCCGATGCGCGAGGCGCGGGTTGCAGGCCCCCAGGATCACGTAGGGCGCGACCTCGGCCCCGATCTTCTCCTTCAGCGTGGCCCGCACGTCGATCTCGGTGAGGACGCCGAAGCCCTGCGCCTTCAGCGCCTCCTTGACCTTGGGGATCACCGCGTCCACCGGCTCGTCGAGCAGCACCGTCCGTCCGTAGCCCATCGTCGCCACCTCCTGGTCGAGGGCCTGCCCTCCGACGGTACCGCGACGGCCGCGGAAGCGACGCGCGGTACCCCTGGCGCATGGCACGCCTGGAGCCGGGGGACCCGGCGCCCGACTTCACCCTCCTCGACCAGGAGGGGCGGCCGCACGCGCTCTCGGACCACCGGGGGCGGAAGGTGCTCGTGTACTTCTACCCCAAGGCCGACACGCCGGGGTGCACGACCCAGTCCTGCGCGGTGCGGGACGCGCGGGAGGACCTCGCCTCCCTCGGCGTCGACGTCCTCGGGATCAGCCCCGACGAGCCCGAGGCGCAGGCCGCCTTCGACCGGAAGTACGGGCTGGGGTTCCCGCTGCTCTCGGATCCGGACCACGCCGTGGCGGAGGCCTGGGGCGTGTGGGGTGAGCGCTCGATGTACGGGAAGACCTTCATGGGCATCATCCGCTCGGCGTTCCTCATCGACGAGGAGGGCCGGGTCTCGCACGCCTGGTACAAGGTCGCGCCCGGCGACACCGTCCCCAACGTCCGAGCCGCCCTCGGGGCGTGAGGCCGGACCTGCGCAACGGTAGCGTACGGGGGTGCGAAACGGTAGCCTGATACGGTGCGAAATGGTAGCGTTAGAAGGCGCGAAACGGTAGCGTAAAGATCCGCGGAATGGTAGTCTTGCCTCGTGAAGAGGCACGTGACCTCGTACCGGCAGCGCGTGGTCGACGCGGAGCTCGACATGCTCCTCGGGGAGCTGCCGGCCATCCTGCTCGAGGGGGCGCGCGCCGTGGGCAAGACGACGACGGCCGCCCGTCGGGCCACCACGACCTTCCGCCTCGACGAGCCGGGGACACGGGCCGTGCTGGAAGCGGATCCCGGCGTGCTCTCGACGGCCCCGGGCCCGGTCCTCGTCGACGAGTGGCAGTTCGTCCCCGCGATCTGGGACCGGGTCCGCCGGGAGGTGGATGAGGGCGCGCCGCCCGGACGCTACCTGCTCACGGGCTCGGCGTCCCCCACGCCACGGGGCAGCCACACGGGTGCGGGGCGGATCGTCTCGCTCCGGATGCGCCCCCTCTCGCTCGTGGAGCGCGTCGACGATCCCCCCACCGTCAGCCTCAAGGCCCTCCTCACGGGTGAGCGTGCCCCCGTTTCTGGCACGACGAGCCTCACCCTCATCGACTACGCGGAGGAGATCCTGCGCTCCGGCTTCCCCGGTGTCCGACGGCTCACCGGCCGCGCCTTGCGGGCGCAGCTCGATGGCTACCTCGAGCGCGTGGTCGACCGCGACGTGGAGGAGCTCGGGGAGGCGGTGAGGAACCCGACCGCCCTCCGGCGCTGGCTGCGCGCCTACGCCGCCGCGACGGGGACGACCGCCTCCCTGGAGACGATCCGCGAGGCGGCCGCAGCGGGCGAGGGACACCCGCCGGCCAAGACGACGGTGCTCGGCTACCGCGACGCGCTGCAACGGCTCTTCATCCTGGATCCCCTGCCCGCGTGGACCCCGTCCGGCCGCGCGATCGCGCGCCTCTCCCATCCGCCCAAGCACCACCTGGCCGATCCGGCCCTCGCGGCCCGTCTGGTGGGCGCCACGCGCGGGTCGCTCCTCCGGGGCGAGTCGCCGGGTCCACCCATCCCCCGGGATGGTCCCCTCCTCGGCGCGCTCTTCGAGTCGCTCGTCACGCTGTCCGTCCGCGTCTACGCGCAGGCTGCCGAGGCCGCGGTCGGCCACTTCCGAACGCACGGCGGCGAACACGAGGTCGACCTCATCGTGGAGCGGGACGACGGCGGGATCGTGGCCGTGGAGGTGAAGCTGGGCCAGGCCCCGAACGAGCGGGCCGTCCGCGAGCTCCGCTGGCTCGCCGGCCGGGTCGGGGACACCCTCCTCGACGCGGTCGTCGTCACCACCGGGTCCCACGCCTACCGTCGAGCCGACGGGATCGCGGTGGTACCGGCCGCCCTCCTCGGTCCGTGACCGCCCGGCCGGTCCGGGGTCGCCGCATCGCCGTTCAGGCGAGGCGGAGCCCGCACGACCCGCCGAAGCGTCGATGGCGGGCGGGGACGGCCCCATGGGAGGCTCTCCGCCTCCATGCCCCGGAAGGATCGTCTGCACCGGAGCGAGCTCGCCGTCCCGGCGACGAACGAGCGCGCCCTGGCCAAGGCCCCGACCCTCGGGGCCGACGTGGTGTTCCTCGACCTCGAGGACGCGGTGGCCCCCGAGGAGAAGGACCGGGCGCGGGAGCTCGCCATCTCGGCCCTGCTGGAGCTGGACTGGTCGGCCTGCTCGGTGAGCGTGCGGATCAACGGCCTCGACACGCCCTGGTGCTACCGGGACGTGGTCGAGGTCATGGAGCGGGCCGGCGATCGCCTCGACCTCCTGCTCGTGCCGAAGGTCGGCTCGCCCTCGGACGTGGCCTTCGTCGCCACGCTCTGCGCGCAGATCGAGCGGGCCCGCGGCATCCCGCCGGTCGGCCTGTCGGCGCTGATCGAGACCGCGGCGGGGATGGCCAACGTCGAGGCCATCGCCGCGGCCTGCCCGGACCGGCTGGAGGCCCTGGTGTTCGGCGTGGCCGACTACGCGGCGAGCGTGGGGGCGCGGACGACGAACATCGGGGGCGCCAACCCCGACTACGGCGTCCTCACCGACCCGGACGCCGAGAGGCGCCGGGCGTTCCACTGGGGGGACCCGTGGCACCACGCGCTGTCGCGGATGGTCGCGGCGGCGCGGGCCTGCGGCCTCCGGCCGATCGACGGACCCTTCGGGGACGTCGGCGATCCCGACGGGTACCGGGCGGCGGCGCGACGGGCCGCGGCCCTGGGCTGCGAGGGGAAGTGGGCCATCCATCCCTCCCAGGTCCCTCTCGCCAACGAGGTCTTCTCCCCCACGGAGGCCGAGGTCGAGCGGGCCCGTCGGATCGTGGCGGCGATGGAGGCGGCGGCGCGTGAGGGCCGCGGCGCCGTCTCGCTCGACGGACGGCTGATCGACGCGGCCTCCATCCGGATGGCCGAGAACGTGTTGGCCAAGGCGGAGCGGATCCGCGCGCGGGAGGGCGGATGAACATCCACGAGTACCAGGCCAAGGAGCTCCTGCGGAGCTACGGGATCCCCGTGCCGCCCGGCGAGGTCGTCTACTCGGACCGGGCCGCCGCGCGGGTGGCCGAGGAGATCGGCGGCAACCGCTGGGTCGTCAAGGCGCAGATCCACGCCGGCGGCCGGGGCAAGGCGGGCGGGGTCCGGATCGCCTCCTCCCGCGAGGAGCTGCGCGAGATCGTGGACCGCATGATCGGCTCGCGCCTGGTGACCGCCCAGACCGGACCCGAGGGGCAGCTCGTGCAGCGGGTGCTCGTCGAGCGCGCCTGCCGCGTGGACCGCGAGTGGTACCTCGGCATGACGATCGACCGCGCCTCGCAGCGGGTCGCGGTCATCGCCAGCGCCGACGGCGGCGTCGACATCGAGGACGTCGCCCGCGAGCACCCCGAGCGGATCCACACCGAGATCGTGGACCCCGCGACCGGCCTCCTCGACTTCCAGTGCCGCAAGCTCGCGATGGCGATCGGGCTCCACCACCGCATGGCGCCCTTCGTCCGCCTGCTGAAGCGCCTGTACCGCTTGATGTGCGACAAGGACGCCCTGCTCGTCGAGATCAACCCGCTGGTGGAGACGGAGGACGGCGACCTCCTCGCCCTCGACGCCAAGCTGTCCTTCGACGACAACGCCCTGTTCCGCCAGGGCGAGATCGCCGAGCTCCGGGACTTCG
>BEHO01000149.1 GCA_002898915.1 bacterium HR12 | reverse complement strand
CGGGGCGGCCCAGCGGGAGCAGGGGGCCGAGGCCGGCGCGACGTGCCACCCGCAGACGTTCTGCGCCAGCTGCCACGGGACGGAGATCCCGCACGACGACCGATGGCTCGGGGAGCATTGGCGCGCGCTCACCGATGCCGGCACCGAGCCCTGCCTCCTCTGTCACCCGAGGACCGACTGCACCACCTGCCACGCGCGTCACGAGGTGCATCGGGAGCAGGACCTGTACGCGTGAGGGACGAGCGATGGGACGGCGGGAACGACGTCGGCGCGGAGGGAGGGGGCCCGTGATCCTCATCGCCGTCGTGTTCCTCGTGCTCCTTGCCGAGGGGGCCCTGGTTGCCGCGGTGTTCCTCTCGCCCTCCACCGGCGCGCGGCTCCAGGGGATCGCGGCCTCCGCCGACCGGCTCTGGAGCGGGACCGAGCGCTCGCCGGGGCTCCGCGACCGTGCCGTGCGCACCGCCAGGGAGGCGTTCGATACGTGGATCGCGCCCCTGTGGGAGCCGCCGCGGACCCCCCGACCGGAGTCGGACTTCACCGCGTGCGTGGACTGCCACCCCGACTACGCCAAGCGGCGACGGTTCGGCGTCTACATGAACCACCCCCTCCACGCGGAGCTCGGCCTCGCGTGCGTCGACTGCCACCCCGAGACCCCGCACCCGAGCCCGCCGCTCCCCCAGGAGGCGGCGTGCGCCGACTGCCACCCCGAGGTCCAGGACCAGCAGGCCTGCGGGACCTGCCACCCGCCCGGCTCCCTGCCCCACTTCTACCTGCTCGGCGCGCCGAGGGAGGCGGCCGTCCGCTGCGACGTGTGCCACCCCAAGGGCGCCTTCCAGGCCCTCGCCAGGGAACCCCTCGTCCGGGACGAGCTGAGCGGCGAGGACCGCGCCACCTGCCTGGCCTGCCACGACGACGCCACCTGCGATCGGTGCAACGGCGAGCCCCACCCGCCGTCCTGGTCGGACACCCACGGCGCCTCGGTGGCGTACACGGGCTCCTCGACCTGCCTCACCTGCCACACCACGACCTGGTGCGCCGACCGCTGCCACGCCGTCACCCCGACGAACCCGTTCACCCCGAGACCCCTCCCGACCCCAGGAGTCCGACCATGACCCGTCGCCTCATCCCCATCGCCCTCGCGTCCTCGATCGTCGTCATCCTCGTCGCGCTGGCCTACGGCCTCCGCCTCGGCCCCTTCCGACCCAACGGCGGCTCGACGGATCCCGGTCCCGTGATCGCGCGCGTCGACGGTCGCCCCATCCACCTCGCCGAGGCCGCCGCTCGGGTCGAGAGCCTCTGCTCCGTCCACGGCGACGTGCGGGAGGTCCTCGGGGAGGCGTGGCCGGACACGGTGCTCCAGTCGCTCGTGGACGACCGGATCCTCGAGCGGGAGGCCGAGCGGCTCGGGATCAGGGTCACGCCCGGGGACATCCAGGCGCACCTCGAGAACGTGCGCAGCATGCTCCCCGAGGGCCAGGACCTCGACGCCTGGCTCGCCGCCCAGGGCGTCACGCTGGACGAGTTGCAGCGGCGGATCCGCCTGCAGATCCTCGGCGCTCGCGTCTTCGCCGCGGTGACGGAAGACGTGCGGGTCACCAGCGAGGAGATCCGCGCCTACTACCGCGACCATCGAGCCGAGTTCGAGGAGGCCGACGGCACGATCCCGCCGTTGCTCGAGGTCCGGCGCTCGATCCGTGACGCCCTCCTCGAGGGGGCCCGGAACCGCGCCTACGCCGCGTGGCTGCGGCAGGCGCGCCGGGACACCGAGGTCGTCATCCTGATGCCGGACTGGTGGGAGCGGCTGTGATCCGCGCCGCGAGCTCGTTGGCCTGGCGGACGCAGTCCGGGATCCCGGCCCCCCGGTAGGCCTGGCCGACGACGAACACCCCCGGCGGGAGCCCCGCCTCGATCTCCGTCACCCGGTCCAGGTGCCCCACCTCGTACTGGGGCATCGCCCTCGGCCACCGGATCACCCGCGCCGCCTCCGGCCGGTCGGGCAGCCCCACCACGGCGGCGAGCTGCCGGGCGACGCCCTCCACGATGTCCGCGTCCGGCTCCTCCACCAGGTCCTCCGAGCCCGCCGCGCCGAGGAAGCAGCGCACCACGGCGCGGTCGTCGAAAGCCTCCTCCGGCCACTTCCGCGAGACGAACGTCGCCGCGCTGATGGCGAGCTTCCCCCTCGGTACCACGAAGCCCGAGGAGACGGGCAGCGCGTCCGCCGTCCCCGCCGGGTACACGAGGAGGACCACGGCCGTGGACACGTAGGGGATGGCCGCGAGCAGGGGGGCGACCGCCGGGGCGAGCGGCTCCACGAGCTCCGCCGCGGCGTACGCCGGGCACGCGAGCACCACCGCGTCCGCCTCGAGCTCGCGGTCGTCGGTCCGCACGCGGTACCCCCCCGAGCGCCGCTCGATCGCCCGGGCCGGGCTCCCGAGGAGGAGCCGCTCCCGGCCGAGCGCCTCGACGAGCGCGAGGACGAGCCGACGGAGCCCGCCCCGCAGCCGCAGGAACATCGGCGGGGGGCCCTCGCCTCCCCGTCGCCGCGCGGCCGCGGCCCGCGCCTCGGCCCGTGCCCCGAGGAGCAGGCTCCCGTGCTCGCGCTCCCAGGCCGCGAGCTCGGGGAAGGTCGCCCGCACGGAGAGGCGATCCACGTCGCCCGCGAACAGGCCTCCGAGCAGCGGGGCGACCAGCCGCTCCGTCGCCTCGTCCCCGATCCGACGGCGCAGCAGCGACCCCAGGGACTCGTCCTCGTCCCCCGCTCGCCCGGGGAGGGCCAGGTCCCCCGCCGCCCGGAGCTTGCCCGCGAGCGACATCCCCGGCCACCGGAGGAGCTCCCCGAGGTCGGTGGAGATCCCGAAGGGTCCGCTCGGGAACCGCAGCAGCCCGCGGTCCGTGTAGACGTGCGTCGGGACCGGGGCCGCGGGCACGAGGTCGTCACCGAGGCCGAGCTCCCGGCAGAGCTCGACCGCCCACGGCTTCCGCCCGAGGAGGGAGTCCGGGCCGGCCTCGAGCTCCAGGCCCCCGACCTCGGCCGACCGGACCTTGCCGCCCGGTTCCTCCTCCGCCTCGAGCACGAACGCCTCGCGGCCCGCGCGCCGCAGCCGGTACGCCGTCGCGAGGCCGGCGATCCCCCCACCGACGACGACGACCGGCCCGCTCACGACGCTCGGCCGAGGTGCTCCCGCACCACGGCCGCGAGGGCCCGGACGAACGCGGGGTCGTCGTTCGGCATCTCCGTCCGGGCGAAGTGGATCCCCGCCTCCTCGGCGATCGCGCGGCACGCGACGTCGAGGTCGTAGAGGGTCTCGAGGTGGTCCGCGACGAACCCCGCCGAGCAGACCACGACGGCCCGGTGGCCCTCCTCCGCCAGGGCGGGGATCACCTCCTCGATCGGCGGCCCCCACCAGGGGTCCTGGGTACGGCCCACGCTCTGCCAGGCCGTCCGCCACCGCGGGAGGCCGAGCTCGCGCGCCACGAGCTCCGCCGTCTCGCGCAGCTCCCGCTCGTACCGGCACCCGTCGGGGCACGCCTCGCAGGTCTTGCAGCGCAGCGATCCGTCGGCGAGCGCGCGCACCGGCAGGCTGTGGGCGGTGAAGACCACGACGGCGTCCTCGCGCTCGGCGGGCCCGAGCGTCGCCAGGGCCTTCGCCACGCGCCGCGCCAGCAGCTCCACGAACAGGGGATGGTCGTGGAAGCTCTCGACGAAGGTGAAGGCGGGGCCGCCCTCCGTCCCGAGGGCTGCCTCCACCCGCTCGCGGTAGGTCTCGGTCGACATCGCCGACCAGTGCGGCGCCATGACGATCCCCACGGCGCGCGCGATGCCGTCCCGGCGCATCGCGGCCACGGCGTCGGCGATCCAGGGGGGCGAGTGCTTCATCCCCAGGTACGTCCGGTACCCCCCGGGCTCGGCGGCGTTCAGCTCCCGCTCCAGCCCCTCGGCCTGGGCGCGGGTGATCTCGAGCAGGGGGAAGCGGTTCCCGATGGCCTCGTAGCGCTCCCGCAGCTCGGCGAGGAGCTCGGGGGAGGGCGGTCTCCCGCCGCGGATGTCGGTGTAGTAGCGCTCGATGTCCTCGGGCCCGCTCGCGGTCCCGTAGGCCATCACGAGGACGCCGATCGGCTCGCTCATCGCATCTCCATGCTCGTCGACGGTGGCGCGACGCCCCCAGCATACGGACCCCTCCCCTCGGGGAACCACGCTGGGCCGTCGGGACCGCGTGATCCTGGAGGGCGCCGTCCGGTACCCGGCGGGAGGGGTGGGATTCGAACCCACGAGCGGGTCGCCCCGCCAACGGTTTTCAAGACCGTCGCCTTCGTCCGCTCGGCCACCCTCCCGACCGGAGTGTAGTGGCGATGCGCGTGTCGGCGGGGACCCGTAGGATGTGGCCGGCATGAGGGAGCGAGGGGCCTCCGCGCC
>BEHO01000148.1 GCA_002898915.1 bacterium HR12 | reverse complement strand
CCTCCCGGGCCGCCCGCGAGCGCAGGATGTCCCCGAGCATCACGAAGTCGCGGACCTTGTTCGGCACCTCCACCCCGATCGCCGACTTCCCCGGGATGGGGGCGATGATCCGCACGTCGGGGGTGGCGAGCGCGTAGGCGATGTCGTCGGCGAGGGAGAGGACCTTGTTCACCTTCGTCCCGGCCTCGACCTCGACCTCGTAGAGCGTGACCGTCGGGCCGCGGTGGGCCGCCGTCACGTGGGCCGGCACGCCGAACGTGTGGAAGGTGCGCTCCAGCGCCTCCATCTGGTGGGCCTCGTCGCGACCGCTCGCGGCCGAGGGCGGTGAGGTCCGCAGCAGCTCGATGGGCGGCAGGCGGTACCGGCCGCCCTTGGGGGCCGCCCGGACGACGTCCGGGATCTCGATCGGCTCCGGCTCGGGCGGGGGCTCCGGCTCGGCGGGGAGCTCGACCACCGGCAGGTCCGGCTCCGTCGGTCGGGTCTCGCGCCGTCGGCGCGGGCGGGCGGGCTCGGGCGCGGGCTCGGCGGCCGGCCCATCGACGGCGCGGCTCGGCAGGAGGGAGCGCAGCCTGCGGCCGACGGCCGCGAGGGGCGTGCCGCTGAAGACGAGCGCCCCGAGCAGCGTGACCCCGGAGAGGACGATCGCGGCGCCGATGCGCGAGAGCAGGCGGGCGAGGGGCCACGCCGAGAGCGCGCCGAGCACGCCGGCGGCGTCGCGGAGGGCCTCGAGACCGTCCAGGGGCCGAGGGTTGCCGCGGGCCAGCGAGAGGAGGCCGAGCGCTCCGACGAGCGCGACCCCGAACCCGATCGCCATGCGCGGGCGCTCGTCCTCGGCGGTGCCCCGCAGCAGCAGGACCCCCCAGTACAGGGCCAGGAGCGGGAAGGCCGCGGCGGCGAGCCCCACCGCCCCGCGGAGGGTCCAGGCGATCCCCCGGCCGACCACGCCGGCCGCGTCGAACCACAGCGCGAGGACCGCGATGAGGGCGGCGACGACCAGCCCGATGCCGAGGGCGTCCCGGGCCCACGGCCGCAGGTGCTCGCGCACCGGCGTCCGAGCGGGCGCCCGGCCGGCGCCGCGTCCCCTCGTCCCCTTGGCCATCACACCTCCAGGATCACCGGCAGGATCACCGGCTTGCGCTGGGTCGCGTCGTAGAAGAAGCGACCGAGCGCCCGCCGGATGTTCTGCTCGAGCACGCCGGGGTCGGTCACCTCGGCCTCGGCGCTCTCGCGCAGCACCAGCATGACGCGTTCGCGCGCCGCGTCAAGGATGTTCGCCCCCGTCTCCTCGAAGACGAAGCCGCGTCTCACGAGGTCGGGGCCCGAGACCAGCTGGCCGTGGTCGGCGTCGATGGCCACCACGACCACGACCACCCCCTCCCCCGCCAGCTTGCGCCGGTCCCGCAGCACCACCTCGCCGACGTCCCCGATCCCGAGGCCGTCCACGAACGTCATGCCGGCGGGGACCCGCCCGGCGATCTCCACCTTCTCCCCCACCTCGAGCACATCCCCGTCCTCGCAGATCAGGACGCGCTCGGGCGGGATGCCGATCTCCGTCGCGAGCTTCGCGTGGTGCGCCAGGTGGCGGCGCTCGCCGTGGATCGGGACGAACCACCGGGGGCGCACCAGCGAGAGCATGAGCCGCAGCTCCTCCGCCGCCGCGTGGCCGCTCGCGTGGACCGGGGCGGCGGGGACGTGGAAGACGTCGGCGCCCGTCCGGTACAGGCCGTCGATCACGCGGTGGATCGCCGGCTCGTTCCCGGGGATCAGGCTGCTCGAGAGCACGACCACGTCCCCCTCGCGGAGCCGCACCCACTTGTGTTCGCGGGCGGCCATGAGCGAGAGGGCCGACAGGGGCTCGCCCTGCGAGCCGGTGCAGATCACGACGACCCGGGAGGGGTCGAAGGACCCGAGCTCCTCGACGGGGAGGATGTCCTCGTCCGGGACGGAGAGCAGGCCCAGGCGTCGGGCCGCCGCCACGCTCTGGTGCATCGAGCGCCCGAGGAACGTCACGACGCGCTCGTTCGCCCGGGCCGCGTTCACCACCTGCTGGATCCGGTGGATGTGGCTGCTGAAGCAGGCCACCACCACCAGCTGCGGCGCCCGCGCCACGATATCGGTGAGGACGGGGCCCACGCTGCGCTCCGACGCCGTGTAGCCGGCCTCCTCGGCGTTCGTCGAGTCCGAGAGCAGCAGGTGCACCCCGCGGCCCGCCTCCTCGGCCAACGCGTGGAGGTCGGTGGGCCGCCCGTCGAGGGGCGTCTGGTCGATCTTGAAATCCCCGGTGTGGAGGATCGACCCGAAGGGCGTGTCGATCGCCACGGCCACCCCGTCGGGGATGGAGTGGGTGACGCGCATGAACCGCATCGAGAACGGTCCGACGCGCACCCCCTCGCCGGGCCGGATCGTCCGCAGGTCGGCCCGGTCCCGGACCCCGTGCTCCTCGAGCTTGCCCTCGAGGAGGGCGAGGGTGAACGCCGTCCCGTAGACCGGGAGCGCCCGACCCCCGAACTCCCGGAGGAGGTACGGGAGGGCGCCGATGTGGTCCTCGTGCCCGTGGGTCAGGACGACGGCCTCCACGTCGTCCCGCCGTCCCCGCACGTACTCGAAGTCCGGCAGGACGAGGTCCACGCCGGGCTGGTCGTGGGTGGGGAAGGAGAGCCCCGCGTCCACGATGAGCACCCGATCCTCGAGCTCGACGCAGGTCATGTTGCGGCCGACCTCCCCCACGCCCCCGAGGAACACGACGCGGGCCGGAGGTCCGGGGGCGGGGCTAGACGAGCCCGGCATCGACGAGGGCCCGGTGGATCCTCGCCCGCTCCTCGGCGGTGGCGGGCACGAGCGGCAGCCGCGGCGGGCCGACCGGGCGGCCGACGAGCTCGAGGGCCGTCTTCACCGGGATCGGGTTGCTGGTGATGAAGAGCGCGTTGAACAGGGGCGTGAGCTCCTCGTGGAGCTTGCGGGCCGCCGGGATGTCGCCGGCCTCGATGAGCTCGATCATCCGGTGGATCCGGTCGCCCACGAGGTGGGCCGCGACCGAGATCACGCCCACGGCGCCGAGGCACACGTACCCGAAGGTCGCCCAGTCGTCACCGGAGTAGACCTCGAAGTCGGTCGGCGCCTCGCTGATGAGCCGGCTGATCGCCTGGAAGTCGCCGGTCGAGTCCTTCACGCCGACGATGTTGGGAACCTCCGCCATCCGCAGCAGCGTCTCGTGCTCGATCCGGATGCCGGTGCGCCCCGGGATGTTGTAGGCGATGATCGGGATGTCGACGGCCCCGGCGACGAGCCGGAAGTGCTCGAGGAGCCCCCGCTGGGGCGGCTTGTTGTAGTAGGGCGTGACGAGCAGGAGGCCGTCGGCCCCCAGCTCCTCGGCGCCCCGCGAGAGCTCGATCGTCTCGGCGGTGCTGTAGGTCCCGGTCCCGCAGAGCACCTTGCCCCGCCCCTCCGCGGCCTCGATGACCGCGCGGAACAGGCGGAGCTTCTCCTCGTGGGTCAGGGTGGGGGACTCGCCCGTCGAGCCCGCGACGACGAGCGCGTCGGAGCCGCTCGCGAGCAGCTCCGCGGCCAGCTCCTGCGCTCGGTCGAGGTCGAGCGAGTGATCCTGCCGGAAGGGAGTGACCATGGCGGTGACGACCGCCCCGAACCTACCGCCCATGCTGCCTCCTTGGTCCCGAGCCCCGGGCGACGGACCCCCCGGGGGCCGGACGCGTCGGCCGTGACCGCGCCCCGGATGCTAGCAGCCCCCAGCTCCGCACCACAAGGGTCACACGAGCCACATGTTCAACGCGGCGCACGGGTGGCTCGAGCATCTCCCGTGATGCGAGCGCCCCAAGCGGCTCGCGCGCCGCGTGGGCTGCGCGCTCACCCCGAGGCACCCGTCCCGCGTGCGCCATCCCGGCTCCCTCGCGTCGAACCCGCGGCCGGGCGGGCCACCGACCGCTCCTCCCGGGCCTCCCCCAGGGGGCGCCCGGACCTCTGCCGTAGGATACGCCCGTGCCCCGCATCTACACGAGGACCGGCGACGACGGCACCACCGGCCGTCTGTTCGGCGGGCGCATCTCCAAGGCCCATCCCGCGGCCGAGGCCTCCGGGGATGTGGACGAGACGATCGCCGCGCTCGGGCTGGCGCGGGCGCTCTCGAGCGACGGCCGCCTCCGGGAGGGGCTCCTCCAGCTCCAGCGGGAGCTCTTCGTCGTCGGCGCCGACCTCGCCGCCGACCCCTCCGCCCGCGACCGGCTCGAGCCGGGGGTCTCGGCCGTGACCGAGGCCATGGTCGAGCGCCTCGAGGCCTGGATCGACGAGCTCGTGCTCGCCCACCCCCTGCCGGCCGCCTTCGTCGTCCCCGGCGCGAACCCGACCTCCGCCGCGCTCGACCTCGCCCGGGCCGTGGCGCGGCGAGCGGAGCGGAGCGCCGTCGCCATGCGCGAGGCCAG
>BEHO01000147.1 GCA_002898915.1 bacterium HR12 | reverse complement strand
CGCGGCCCTCGGCCCGGAGCGCGCCGAGCAGGAGGGTCATGACGTCCTCCATGGCGCGGCGTTTCTCGGGGTCGGCGGCCGCCGCGCGGTTGGCGATGAGGACCGGCTCCGACGTCATGAGGGTCTCGATGATCTTCATGCCGTGGGCCCGGAGGGTGCTCCCCGTCTCGGTGATGTCGACGATGGCGTCCACGATCTCGGGCACCTTGGCCTCGGTCGCGCCGAAGGACCAGAAGACCTTGACGTCGATGCCGAGCTCGGCGAAGTAGCGTTTCGTGAGGTTCTCGAACTCCGTCGAGATGCGGGTGCCCGGCGGGAGCTCCTTCGCGCTGTTCGCCGGGTGGTCGGCGGGCACGGCCAGGACCACCCGCGTCCCGTGACCGGTCCCGCTCTTCGCGTACGAGAGGCTGCAGAGCACCTCCACGTCGGCGCCGGTCTCGGCCACCCAATCCTGGCCGGTGATCCCCAGATCGAACAGGCCGTCCTGGACGTAGACGGGGATCTCCTGGGGGCGGAGCAGCGAGACGCGCTCGATCCGCTCGTCGTCGATCGTCCCGTGGTAGTCGCGGTCCGAGCCGCGCCGCACGCGGAGGTCCGCCTCCTCGAAGAGGCGGAGGGTCTGGGCCTCCAGGGAGCCCTTGGGGATCACGAGCCGGAGCACGGCGCGAGTGTAGCGGCTGTCGCGAACGGTGCGGCCGGGTAGGCTGCGGGCGTCGTGACCGTCCACCGGAACGAGGCCACCCTGGCGCGCGTCCGCCGGACGCTCGGGCTGATCGCGGCCGTCGGCATCGTCTTCGGCGCCGTCGGGCTCGCGCGGGGGCTCGCGGGACAGGGCGTCGGCGCGACGCCCTGGGCGGGCGGTGGCCTGCTCGCGACGGGCCTCGTGGCCCTCGCGCTGCGACGGAGGGCGCGCGCGGTGGCCGTCGAGACCGACGGCGAGGGCCTGGTCGTCCGGAACCTGTTCACCACCCGCCGGCTGGCCTGGGCGGACGTCGATGGGTTCGAGGAGGGGCGGCGGCGCGGGTTCACCCTCGCCGCGGTGCGGACCCGCTCCGGCCGGCGGCACGCGCTCTCGGCCGTCGGGGACCCGGGCCCGGTCGCCCGGAAGATCCTGAGCGCCCTGGAGGCGGAACGGTCCCGGTGCCGCTGAGGCGCCCTCAGGCGCCGGCCAAGCCGCGGAAGAAGCAGGTCCGCTCGCCGGTGTGGCAGGCGGCGCCCTCCTGGTGGACGCGGGCGAGCACCACGTCGGCGTCGCAGTCCACGCGGAGCTCCTCCCAGTGCTGCACGTGCCCGCTCGTGTCGCCCTTGCGCCAGAGCTGCTGCCGGGAGCGGCTGAAGTAGACCATCCGGCCCTCGGCGAGGGTGCGTTCGAGGGCCTCGCGGTTCGCCCAGGCGACCATGAGGACCTCGCCGGAGTCCGCGTCCTGGACGACGACGGGGATGAGCCCCCGCTCGTCGAAGCGCAGGGAGTCGAGGTCGACGCGCTCCATCACCGCCGCACCGGGATCCCCTGGCCCGCGAGGTACTCCTTGACCGCGGCGATGGTCATCTCCTCGAAGTGGAAGCGCGAGGCGGCGAGGACGGCGTCGGCGCGGCCCTCCGTGAGGGCCTGCGCGAAGTGCTCGAGCCGGCCGGCGCCGCCGCTCGCGACGACGGGCACGGGGACCGCCTCGGCCACGGCGCGGAGGAGCTCGAGGTCGTAGCCCTCGCCGGTGCCGTCGCGGTCCATCGAGGTGAGGAGGACCTCGCCGGCGCCCCGCTCCACGGTGGCCTCCCGCGCCCACGCCACGGCGTCCAGGCCGGTGGGCGTGCGCCCCGCGTCCACGTACACCTCCCAGCCGTCGCCCCGGCGCTTCGCGTCGATGGCGATGACCATGCACTGGGTGCCGAAGCGCTCGGCGCAGCGGGCGAGGAGGGCAGGGTCGCGCACGGCGGCCGTGTTGATCGCGACCTTGTCGGCGCCGGCCCGCAGGAGCTCGCGCACGTCCTCCTCGGAGCGGACGCCGCCCCCCACGGTGAGGGGGATGAAGACCTGCTCGGCGGTGCGCGCGATGACGTCGAGGGTGGCCTTCCGTCCCTCGACCGTGGCCGTGATGTCGAGGAACACGAGCTCGTCGGCGCCCTCGCGATCGTAGCGTGCGGCGAGCTCCACGGGGTCGCCGGCGTCGACGAGGTCGACGAAGCGGGTCCCCTTGACCACCCGGCCCGCGTCGACGTCGAGGCACGGGATCACGCGCTTGGCGAGGGTCACCCCCGGACCACCTCCTCGAGGCGGAGGGTGCCGACGTACAGGGCCTTGCCGACGACGACCCCCTCCAGGCCGAGCTCGCGCAGGGCCCGGACGTCGTCGGCGATCCGGACCCCGCCGCTCGCGATGATCGGCCGGTCGGTGAGCTGCACGACGCGCTCGTAGAGCGGGAGGTCGGGGCCGTCCATCGTGCCGTCCCGCTGGATCGAGGTGACGAGGAAGCGCGGGGCGCCGGCCGCGGTGAGGGCCGGGATGACCTCCTCCACGCGCGGGCCGAGGTCGCGCCAGCCGTGGGTCGCCACCCGCCCGTCGCGTACGTCCACGGCGACGAGGACCCGGTCGCCGACGTGCCCGACGGCCTCCTCCACGAACCCCGGGTCGAGGGCCGCGGCCGTGCCGAGGATGGCCCGCGCCGCGCCGTCCTCCAGGGCGGCGAAGACCGCGTCCAGGGTGCGGATCCCGCCGCCGAGCTGGACCGGGATCTGGACGGCCCGGCAGATCTCGCGGACGATCGCGCGGTTGGAGCCCTCGCCCCGGGCCGCGTCGAGGTCGACCACGTGCAGGCGCCGGGCGCCCTCGGCCTGGAAGCGCTCGGCCACCTCCACGGGGTCGGCGTCGTAGACGGTCTCGGCGGCGACGTCGCCGCGGAACAGGCGGACGCAGCGGCCGCCGCGGAGGTCGATGGCGGGGATCACGATCACGCCGCGCGCGCCTCCCGCACGAACGCCGCGTACAGGGCGAGGCCCGCCGCGCCCGACTTCTCCGGGTGGAACTGGGTGGCGAAGACGTTGTCCCGGGCCACCGCCGCGGCGAACGGCCGCCCGTGCTCGGTGCGCCCGACGGCCTCGGGGCCGAGGTCCGGGGCGTAGGAGTGGACGAAGTAGAAGCGGGTGCCGCTCGGGACCTCGGTCGTGTAGGGGTGGGGCGCGAGCCACTCGACCTCGTTCCATCCCATGTGCGGGACCTTCACGGTCGGGGGCAGGCGACGCGAGCGGCCCGGCAGGAGGCCGAGGCCGGGCTCCGGGCTCTCCTCGCTCCCCTCGAACAGGATCTGCATGCCGACGCACACGCCGAAGACCGGACGGCCGCTCTCGGCCGTCCGCGTCACGACGGTGTCGAGGCCGCGCTCGCGCAGGTTCCGCACGCACGCGCCGAAGTGCCCGACCCCCGGCACCACGAGGGCGTCGGCCCGGAGCGCCGCCGCCGGGTCCGAGGTGACCTCGGCCTCGCCGCCGACGTGCTCGACGGCCCGCGCGACGCTCCGCAGGTTCCCCATCCCGTAGTCGAGGATCGCGACCCTCACAGCGTCCCCTTCGTGCTCGGGACCCCGCCGCCGACGACCCGCACGGCGTCCTGGAGGCACTTCGCCATAGCCTTGAACTCGGCCTCCACGATGTGGTGCGGCGAGCGCCCGGAGACCAGGCGGACGTGGAGCGTCATCTCGGCCGCCGTGGCGAAGGCCCGCACGAAGTCCTCGGTGAGGCCGGTGTCGTAGGTGCCGATCATCTCGGCCGGCACCGGGACCTCGTGGACGACGAAGGGCCGGCCCGACAGGTCCAGGGCGACCTCGACGGCCGCCTCGTCCAGGGGCACCGTGATCGAGGCGAAGCGGCGGATGCCGCGCTTGTCGCCGAGGGCCTCCCGGAGCGCCTGGCCGAGGGCGAGCCCGACGTCCTCCACGGTGTGGTGGCCGTCCACCTCGAGATCGCCCTTGGCGCGGACGGTGAGGTCGAACCCCGCGTGGGTGCCGAGCTGCTGGAGCATGTGGTCGAAGAAGGGCAGGCCGGTGTCGGCGCTCGCGGCGCCGGCGCCGTCCAGGTCGAGCTCGACCCGGACGCTCGTCTCCTTCGTCGTGCGCTCGACCACGGCGCGGCGGCTGGTCATGCGAGGACCTCCTTCATGCGTCGAGGAAGCGATCGACCTCCTCCGGCGTGCCGGCGGTCACCCGCAGGCAGCCCGGCACGAGGGCGCTGAAGTCGCGGACGAGCACGCCGCGGTCGAGCAGCCCCCGCCAGACCTCGGCGGCCGGGCGGGGCGGCCGGAAGAGGACGAAGTTGGCGTCGGAGGGGAAGACCTCGGCCCCCAGCTCCGGCAGGGCCGCGGCGATCCGATCCCGCTGCTCGCGCACGGCGTCGAGGATGGCCAGGGCGGCGTCCCGGTGGCGGAGGGCGACGAGCCCGGCGGCCTGGGT
>BEHO01000146.1 GCA_002898915.1 bacterium HR12 | reverse complement strand
TGGAGGTCGGACCAGAGCAGGCGCAGTCGCTTCGCGTCGGTTCCCATACGAGTCCTCTCCTCTCGTTCGCGCCCGAACGACCCGTAGGGCCCGAAGGATAGACGAGCGGAGCCCGGGAGGGAACCGCTCAATCGCGTCGGGGCGGCCGGATCCCGCGGAACTCCCAGTCGCCCCCGAGGGCCGTGGAGACCACCTCCTCGGACGCGCTCGGCTGGGCGCCGACGTCCTCACGGATCGGCAGATCGCCCTCGACGATGCGGTTCCGGAGCACGCCCAGGCCCTCCACCTCGACCTCCACGACGTCGCCGGGCTCGACCGGGCGGGAGTTGGCGGGGGTGCCGGTGAGGATGACGTCGCCGGGCTCGAGGGTGATGGTCCGCGCCAGGTCGGCCACGAGGTACGGGACGTCCCAGATCATCTCGTCGGTGCTCCCGTCCTGCCGGAGCTCGCCGTTCACGTAGGCGCGCAGCCGCTTCCCACGCGGGTCCCAGTCGTCCACGAGCCCCGGCCCGAGCGGGCAGAGGGTGTCCGAGCCCTTCACCCGCAGCATGGACCCGGCGTCCGTGTCCCGGAAGTCGTGGAGCCCGAAGTCGTTGGCGATGGTGTAGCCGGCGAGGTACGCCGGGACGTCCTCGGGGGCGATCCCCCGACAGGTCTGGCCGATCACCGCCGCGATCTCGCCCTCGTAGTTGAGGTAGCGACACCGGGGCGGCCGAACGACGGCGCCGCCGTGGGCGTTCAGGGAGCTCACCGGCTTGTGGAAGTAGGTGGGGGCGGGTCCGAGCCTGGCGCCGAACTCCTCGACCCGGCTGCGGTAGTTGAGGTGGACGCAGAGGATCTTCGTGGGGCGACACGGCGGGAGGTGCTGAGCCTCCTCGGCCCGCACCCGCCGGCCGTCGGTCGCGACGAGGAACTCGCCCTCGCGCACCACGGTCGTGGGAAGGCCCTCGAGCAGGATCCGTCGGATCTCCACGGGGCGCAGGGTACTATGCGGCGCATGCCGGAGCTGAAGGGGTTCCTGCCGCCGTTCTCGCCCGAGGGCCGTGCGCAGATCGTCCCGGGGCCCCCGTGGCACTACTCGGGCGACCTGCTCACGATCGAGTACCGGGCGGCGCCGGGGTCCGTCGCGCGCTGGCTCCCCGAGCCGCTCGAACCGGCCGCGGACGATCCCGACGCGGTGGCCTGCATCTTCGCCGACTGGCAGTCGTGCTCCGACTCGTTCGAGGAGCTCCTCGACCCGGTGCGGTCGCAGTACAAGGAGTGCTTCCTCGTGGTCCGCTGCCGGTACCGGGGCGAGACCTACTCCCGCTGCGTGGCGATCTGGGTCGACAAGGACTTCGCCCTGGCCCGTGGGTGGCACCAGGGCTACCCGAAGAAGCTCGGCAGCATCTGGATCACCCGGCCGGTCGCCCACGGCAAGGCCGGACCGCGCCTGGCGCCGGGGGGGCGGTTCGGCGCGTCCGTCGCGGCCCACGATCGGCGGATCATCGAGGCCCGGTTCACGATCACCGGCCCCTCCGAGACGTCGGGGTTCGTCAACGCCCACCCCATGCTCCACCACCGGGTGTTCCCAGGGATCGAGCCCGGTGCGCCGGCCTCGATGCGTGAGCTCGTGACGATGCGCAGCTCCGACTGGGACCTCGGCCCGGCCTGGACGGGGGAGGCGGAGCTGACGTTCCTCCCCTCGCCCGTCGAGGAGCTGGAGCTCCTCGCGCCGCGCGAGATCATCGCCGGCTACTGGCGGAGCGTCGGCGCGACCTGGGCCGGCGGCACCCTGCTCGAGGGCTGAGCCGCTGACGGCCGTCCCCGCGGCGGGGCCCCCGGGGGGCCGGTTCGCAGGTGCGCGAGCCCGGGGATCCCGATCCCGTCCCCCCAGCGTGCGGGGGGAGTGGTCCCTCGTGGTGGCCCGAAGGTCCCATCGAGAGGGGGACCTTCGGTCATCCCAGCGAGCTCCTGGTTCCCGGTACCGTGAACGCAGCCTCATATACCCTGTGACTTAACGTTGACCGTCAAAGTCACCGGATAGGTCGGGAACCGACGGAGGAGGGTGCGTGACATGAAGCGGAGCGTGATCGCTGCCGTGGCGGTCGTGGCGCTCGTGCTCGGGGCGGTGGTCGGGGTCGTGGCCGCCCGCGTCGGGCAGGGCGCGGCGACGGGCGGAGCCCTCGCGGACGTCGCGGAGGCGCGGGGCCTCACCGGTGAAGAGGCCGAGGCGGCGCTGAAGACGTTCGTGCCGCCGGGCTCGTACGACGAGTACTACATCTTCAGCTCCGGGGGGCACTCGGGGCAGGTGCTCGTGTTCGGGGTGCCGTCCATGCGCCTGCTCAAGGAGATCCCCGTCTTCACCCCGGACGCCTGGCAGGGCTACGGGTACGGGACGGACCAGGGGCTGGAGGTGCTGGAGGCGGGCTCCGACCCTGACAAGAACGCGACCGACATCCGCTGGGGCGACACCCACCACCCGGCGCTCTCGGAGACCGACGGCGACTACGACGGCCGGTGGCTCTACATCAACGACCGGGCCAACGGCCGGATCGCCATGATCGATCTGCGGGACTTCAAGACCAAGCAGATCGTGGACATCCCCAACGCCTCGACCTCGCACGGCGGCGTCTTCGTCACGCCGAACACGGAGTACGCGCACGTCTCCTCGATGACGCCGATGCCGTGGACCGACGACGGCTACGCGGACCTGAAGGACTACGAGGATTCCTACCGCGGGGTGTCCTCGTGGCTGGCCATCGATCAGGAGACGGGGCGGATCGACCTCGAGCGGAGCTTCCAGATCGAGCTGCCGCCCTACACCCAGGACCTCGCGGACGCGGGGAAGCTCACGAGCTACGGCTGGGGCTTCATCAACTCCTACAACACCGAGATGGCCGTGGGCGGCGACGCCGAGGGCGGTGAGCCGATCGAGACGGGCGCCATCGCCAACGACTACGACTTCCTCCACATCATCAACTGGAAGAAGGCGGAGGAGGTCGTCGCCGAGGGGAAGTACGTCGAGCGGAACGGCATGCGGGTGATCCCCCTCGACGTGGCGATCGAGGAGGGCCTCCTGTACTTCGCGCCGGAGCCGCGGAACCCGCACGGCGTGGACGTCTCGCCGACCGGCGACTACATCGTGGTCGCCGGCAAGCTCGACCCGAACGCGACGGTCTACGACTTCGAGCTGATCCAGCGGGCCATCGAGAACGAGGACTTCCAGGGCACCGACCCCTACGGCGTGCCGATCCTGAACTTCGACTCCGTGGTGGCCGCCCAGGTGGAGCTCGGGGTCGGGCCGCTGCACACGCAGTTCGACGACGAGGGGCACGCGTACACCTCGCTCTTCGTGGACAGCGCGATCGCCGAGTGGACGCTCGGCCCGAAGGCCGGGGTGCCGGAGGGCGAGGCGTTCCAGCTCGTCGACAAGATCCCCGTCCAGTACAACATCGGACACCTGGTCACGGCGGAGGGCGACACCGTCGCGCCGGACGGCAAGTACATGGTGGCGCTGAACAAGTGGTCGATCGACCGCTACGAGCCGCTCGGCACCCTGAAGCCCCAGAACTTCCAGCTCATCGACCTGGAGAGTGACCCCCTCAGGGTTCTCTACGACGCGCCGGTGCCGAACGCCGAGCCGCACTACGTGCAGATGATCAAGGCGGACAAGCTCGTCCACCGCATCGAGGTCTACGAGCCGGGCACCGACCCGCTCACCATGACGACCTCGAAGTTCGCCACGCTCTCGCCGGACGACGCCCGGGTGGAGCGGCACGGGAACGTCGTCGACGTGTACATGACCGCGATGCGGAGCCACTTCACGCCCGACATCATCCGGGTGCGGGAGGGCGATACCGTCAACCTGCACATCACGAACATCGAGACGACCCCCGACGCGACCCACGGGTTCGCCGTCCCCCAGTACAACATCGAGGCGAGCCTGGATCCGGGGGAGGTGGTGAACATCACGTTCGAGGCGACGAAGACGGGTTCGTTCGCCTTCTACTGCAGCGAGTTCTGCTCCGCGCTCCATCTGGAGATGCAGGGCTGGCTGCTCGTCGAGCCGAAGTGAGACACGGAGGAAGGAGCCGAGCACATGGCACGGAAGCGGTGGGTGATCGCGAGCGCGATCGCGGCGACCCTGGTCCTCGCCGCCTGCGGCGGCGGGGGCGAGGGCGGCGGTGGGAGCGAGGGCGGTGATGGCGGCGGCACCGGAGGTCAGACCCTCTCGGTGACGGCGACGGAGTTCAAGTTCGAGCCGAACGCCCTCCAGGCCCCGGCCGGGACGGAGGTGACGATCTCGGTCACCGACGCGGGGACGATCGAGCACGACTTCACGATCGATGAGGCGGGGCTGAAGATCGTCGTGAAGCCCGGGGAGACGAAGACCGGCACGGTCAGCCTAGAGGCCGGGACGTACACGTTCTACTGCTCCGTCCCCGGCCACCGCGAGGCCGGGATGGAGGGGAC
>BEHO01000145.1 GCA_002898915.1 bacterium HR12 | reverse complement strand
GTGCTGGACGGATCGCTCGGCGGGCCGCCGGTGGCGCGCCTCGGCCGTCTCCTGGGCTGGCGGCCGGTGCCCCCCACCGTCCGCGAGGCACGGGAGCGCGCCCGCGGCATCGCGCTCCCGGCCCCTCGTCCGCCCGGGCGGCGGCCGTCGGGGGAGGTCCTGCTCCGGGCGCGGGGGCTGCACGCCTCGTACGGGGAGCGGGTCGCGCTGCGAGGGATCGATCTCGCGGTGCACGCGGGCGAGGTCGTGGCGCTCCTCGGGCGCAACGGCGCCGGCAAGACCACCCTCCTCAGGGCCCTCGCGGGCGTGCACCCGCCGGCGGCGGGGGAGGTCCGCGCGTCCGGGGGCCGACCGCCGCGCCCGGGGATCGACGTCGCGGCCTGCCCGCAGGACGCCGAGACGATCCTGTTCGCGGAGACGGCGGCGGGTGAGGTCGCGGCGACGCTCGCCGCGCGGGGGAGCGCGCGAGGGCCTGGGGAGATCCTGGAGCTCGTCGGGATCCCCGAGCTCGCCGCGCGGCACCCGCGGGACTGCTCCTCGGGTGAGCGGCTGCTCGTGGCGCTGGCGGCCGTCGTCGCCACGGACGCCCCGGTCCTCCTGCTCGACGAGCCGACGCGAGGGCTCGACGCCGAGGTCAAGCGGCGGCTCCGCGCCTTCCTCCGTCGGTTCGCCGATGGCGGCGGCGCCGCCGTGGTGGCCACGCACGACGTGGAGTTCGTCGCGCCCCTCGCCGACCGGGTGGCGATCCTGGCCGAGGGGGAGCTCGTCGACCTCGGCCCGCCCGAGCGCGTGCTCGGGGACTCGTCGGTCTTCGCGCCCCAGGTCACCCGGGTGTTCGGAGCGCCGTGGATGACCCCGGAGCAGGTCGCGAGCGCGTTGGGGGCGGCGTGAGGCGCCGGGTCCGGTGGCTCGCGCTCGCCGCGGCGAACACCCTCGGCGTGCTCGCCTTCGGCTGGCCGTTCCTGGTCCCGGCCCTGCCCGGCGACGTGCACGCCCGCGACGCGCCGCTGTTCCTGCTGCTCATCGGGGTGTGCGTCGTGACGGCCCTCGTGGTCGACCTGGACCGGGCGCTGGGGCCGAAGCGGGTGGCCCTCCTCGGCGTGCTCGGCGCGGCGATGGTCGCGCTTCGGCTCCCCGGCTTCGTGGCGGGGTTCTCGGCGATGTTCCTCGTCGTCCTGGTGGGAGGCAACGCCTTCGGGCCGGGGTTCGGCTTCCTCCTCGGCGCCCTCGGCACGTTCGCGTCGGGCCTGTTCGTCGGGGGGCTCGGCCCCTGGCTCCCGTTCCAGATGGTGAGCGTGGGATGGGTCGGGCTCGGCGCGGGGCTCGTGCCGCGCTCGGGGCGGTGGCGGGTGCCGGGGCTCGCCCTGTACGGGGTCGTGTCCGGGTACCTGTTCGGCGCGGTGATGAACCTCTGGGCGTGGCCGTTCGTGACCTCGGGAAGCGCCATCGGATGGGCGCCGGAGCTCGGGCTCGCCGAGAACCTGCGTCGCTACGGCGCCTACTACCTCGCCACGTCGCTGGCGTGGGACTCGTTCCGCGCGGTGGGCAACGCCGTGATGGTCCTCGCGATCGGCGGACCGCTGCTGCGGACGCTGGATCGGGCGGCGCGGCGTCTGCGTCTCGACGTTCAGGCCGTCGTCGGCGCCGAGGACGGGAGCGAGGACGTGACCGCGGGGTCGCGCCCGGAGGGTCGGGCGCCCTCGCCGGCCGCCGCGTGATCGGCGGGGCGCTCGGCGGCCGCCGGATCTCCGAGCTCCGGTTGCCGGCTCACCCGCTCGCCGACGTGGCGCGGCAGGCAGAACGAGACCCGGGTTCCCCCGGCGGGCAGGGGATCGGCCCACATGATGCCCCCGTGCTGGACGACGAGCTGGCGGGCCATGTGGAGCCCCACGCCGGCACCGGCCCGCTCCTTGCGGAGGATCTCCTCGCCCGCGGTGAAGGGCTCGGCGAAGGCCTGGGTGGCCGTGCGCCGCTCCATGCCGACCCCCCGATCCGTGATGGAGATGACGACGCCCTCGTCGAGGGAGCGCGCGACGAGCGAGACGGGCTGGTCCTCCGCGGTGTACCGGCAGGCGTTGTCGAGGAGCTGCCGCACGATCTCGGCGAGACGCGCGGGATCGGCGGAGGCCGTGAGGGAGGCGGGGATCCGCCGTTCGATGGGCACGTTCGGGTACTGCCGCGCGATCTGGTCCGCGGCGTGACGGAGGACCGGGGCGATGTCCGTCTCCACGATCCGGAGGGCCAGGGTCCCGCGGTCGAGCTCGGCCACGGTGAGCATCTCGTCGACCAGGCGCATCAGCTTCTCGAGGGCGCCCTCGAGCTGCTCGAGGAACCCGTCGAGCTCCTCCTCGGGGATGCCGCGGTGACGGAGCACGTAGGCGATGCCCTTGGCCACCGTGAGGGGGGTCCGAAGCTCGTGGGACACGTTGGCGAGGAAGTCCGCCTTCGCGCTGGTGAGCTCCTGGAGCCGCTCGGTGGTCTCGGCGAGCCGGGTCTCGAGCTCCTGGCGGCGCAGGCTCTCGCTCGTCAGGCGCTCGGCGAGCTGGAGGGCGAGCCGTGGGCCGAGGGCCACGTTGCCGAGGAGCACGGCCTGGATCGCCCGAAGGACGGTCTCCGAACCGTCATCCTTCAGGAGGTATCCGGCGGCGCCCGCGGCGAGGGTCTCGGCGGCGACGACCGGCGAGGCGACCGAGCTCCAGCACACGACCCGGGTCTCGGGCACCACGGCGAGGAGGCGTCGCACGAGTTCCGGACCGGCGAGCCCCTCCAGCCCGATCTCGGTCACCACCACCGCCGGCTGGACGCGGGCAGCGATCTCCACGGCCCGGAACCCATCCGTCGCGGTCTCGATCTCGATATCGGCGCCCGAGCGCAGCAGCGCGTACTGGAGCTGCGCCAGCCCCTCGGGGGTGTCGCAGAGGAGGACGCGGGTCGGCATCACCTGAGGTATCGAACGGGACGAGCATCGGGTTGAGGCGGCGGGTGGCTACTCGACCAGCCCGCTCCGGATGGCGATCGCGACGGCCTGGGCTCGGTCGTTCGCGCCGAGCTTCTCGAAGATCCGCTCGAGGTGGGTCTTCACGGTGTGGGGGCTGATGCCGAGGTCCCTGGCGACCTCCTTGGTGGTCGCCCCGTACGCGACCTTCTGCAGGATCTCCTTCTCGCGGCGGGAGAGCGGCGGCTGGTCGCTGCGCTTCTCCGCCAGCTGGACCTCCTCGATGAAGGCGCGGGTGAGCGCGGGATGGATCACGGCCTTGCCCTCGAGCGCGAGGCGGGCCGCGTTCACGAGCTCGTCCGCGTCGGCGTCCTTCAGCAGGTAGCCGGAGACGCCGGCCTGGATCGCCTCCGCGATGGACGCCCGGGATTCGTCCACCGTGAACAGGATGACCCGGGTGCCCGGCGAGGCTTCCCGGATCGCGCGTGTCGCCTCGATGCCGCTCATCCCCGGCATCCGAACGTCCATGAAGACGATGTCGGGGGAGAGCTCGCTCGCCTTCTCCACCGCGTCCTCGCCGCTCTCGGCCTCGCCCACGACGACGACGTCCTCGGCCAGGTCCAGGGCGGCGTGCAGACCCTCCCGGGTCACCGGGTGGTCATCGACGATGAGGACGCGGATGCTCATGCCTCCAGTATCGGTTCGCGATCCACCCGTAGGATAGAGGTTCGAACCCTGGAGGGATACCAAGGTGAACGAGGTCTCAGCGGCGGGGGGCGCGGCGGCCCCCACGGTCGAGCAGGTCTACGAGGCGCTGAAGCAGGTCTACGACCCCGAGCTCGGGATCAACATCGTGGATCTCGGGCTCGTCTACGACGTCTCGGTCTCGGACGAGGGTGACGTCCACATCGAGTACACCCTCACGACCATGGGGTGCCCGATCGGGCCCCTCATCGAGCAGCAGATCCAGATGCACGTCGCCCAGGTCCCCGGGGTGCGCTCGGTCACGGCGGAGATGGTCCTGCGGCCGGCCTGGAGCCCCGAGATGATGTCGGAGGAGGCCAAAGCCGCCCTCGGCTTCTTCTGACCTCTTGACGGTGCGGGTGCCTCCTGGCACGATGGGCCCGAGGAATCCGACCGGAGAGGTCGGAATCGAAGGTCGGGGATCGTCGGTCGGGGATCGTCGAGAGGTGGGGGGATGATCAGGACGCGGGCGAGGGGCCTCGTCGGGATCATGATCCCCGCGCGCCTGTGCCGCCGAGGCCGCTCCGGGCGGGACGGGGAGCGCGACGGCTCGGTGTGAGGCCGCGCCGAACCCGTCACCGTTCCGACATCGACCCCAGAGGAGGTTCCCGTGAGCGGCTACGCCAACCCGCACGCCCTCGTCGAGACCGACTGGCTCGAGGCGCACCTGGACGACCCGGAGGTGCGGGTGATCGAGGTGGACGAGGACACGACCGCGTACGAGCAGGGCCACATCCCCGGCGCGGTCGCCTGGAACTGGACGACCGACCTCCACGCCCCGG
>BEHO01000144.1 GCA_002898915.1 bacterium HR12 | reverse complement strand
CAGCGCCGGGACGAGCGGCGCCGGCCCCACGTGCAGGAACAGGGCGGCCACGGCCATCGTGAGCAGGACGAAGGCGAGGACGAACCCTCCGACCGTCCGGATCCGGCCCATCCCCTCCACGAAGACCAGGTAGGCCAGGACCACGAGGAGGGAGAGGACGAGCGAGTACTCGTACATGTTCCCGAGGGGGATCCGACCCGCCGCGAGGCCCCGCGCGACGACCGAGACGAGGTGCGCGAGGGCCCCGGCGCCGGTGAGGGCGATCGCGAGGGCCCAGACGACCCGCCGTCGGAACGCGAGGTGGTGGAAGGCCGCGAGCATCGCGGCGAGGTACGCGACGAAGGCCACCGTGAAGGCGTCGGTGGAGATCCGGGCCGCAGCGCCGCCGGTCACGACGCCTCCCGCGCGGAGACCCGCTCCAGATCGCGCACGAGGCGGGCGAACTCCTCCTCGAACCGGTTCCCCCGCTGCAACGCGAATCCCCCCACCTTCAGGACGGCGCCCGCTCCCTCGGGCTCGGCCCGCACCCACACCCTCCGCCGCGTGGATGACAGGGCGGGCAGCAGGCCGACGAGCATCAGGATAGCCCCCACGAGCACGATCCACATCCCGCGGTCGCGCGCGACCGTGAGCACCGTGTATTGCCGCAGCTCCGGGAAGCTCACGGTGAGCCCGCGCCCGAGATCCGCGGTCTCCCCCGCCCCGAGCACCCCGGAGCCGATCCGCCGCATGGCCGTGGTGTCCAGCGTGGAGACGCTCTGCACGAGCTCGGACCGGAGGTCCCCCTCGTACGCCTCCCAGGTCATCACGGGGGCGTAGGCGACGACCATCGGCATGACCTGTCCCCGCTCGAGGAGCGAGAGCAGGCCGCGGGAGTCGGGCCAGAGCTCGAAGGCGATCCCGACCTGGGGGCGCAGCGAGGGGAGCTTCACCACGCAGCGCCACGGGACCTGCAGGGGGCTCACCCCCTTCGGGACGCCCCGCTGCTCGCACACGACAGGGCCATCGAAGATCGGCCGGCCGCGGTGCTCCACGCGGATCACCGGCGCCCATCCGTAGCCGAACTGGTAGAAGCGCACGCCCTCGGCCTCGGCCGGGTGGTTGACCCGGATCTCCACCCGGTCCAGGAGCCGCCCGTCGGCGTCGAAGAGCGTCGCCCGGGTCACGAAGTCCCGCGGCTGACCGGTCGGACGGTACGAGGCCTCGAAGTCGTCCACCCGGATCCGCACGCCGGTGTGGTCCTCCCCGAAGTACCGACCCTCCCGGATCTGGCCGTCGTAGTTGGCGTGCGCCTCGGTCCAGGTCTCGCCCTCGACGATCACCGCCTGGCCGCTGAAGCCCGTCCCCTTCCCCCAGGCGACCCCCGCCAGGAGCAGGAGGATCGCCCAGTGGAACAGGAGGCTCCCGCCCTCCCGGGCGAGCCCCTTCTCGGCGGCGAGCCCGAGCTCGTCCCCGGGCGAGCGGACCCGGAACCGCAGGCGGCGGAGGGCCCGCCGCGCGTCCCGGATCGCGCGCTCGGGCGGCAGGGGGACGGGCACCTCGGCGTAGTGCCGGAGCGCGGTGAGCTCCCCCGCGGGGGCGGGCCGGGCCAGCGCGTTGCGCAGGAAGGCCCGGGTGCGCGGCACGATGCAGGCGACGAGGGAGAGGAGGAGCAGGCTGTACAGCAGCGTGAACCACCACGAGCCGTACACGTCGAACAGCCCGAGCTGGGCGAAGATCCGAGCCCGCAGCGGATGATCCCGGAACGTCGCGGCGATCCGGGCGTCCGCCACGCCGACCTGCGGCACGAGGGAGCCGGCCACGGCGCCCAGGCCGACGAGCAGGAGCAGCACGAGCGCCGTCCGCATCGACCGCAGCGACCGCCAGACGAAGGCCACCGACCGCGCCACCGACGCGGCCCACGACCGCAGCGTCAACGGGTTCGCCCTCGCGCCGGCCACGGTCAGATCGGGGGCTGGAACCGGGAGATCCAGCGGAGCACGGGGCTGAGGAGCCGCGTCCAGGCGTTCGTGAGCACGAGGACGCCGATCGCCACCATCACCGCCCCGGAGATCCCCGCGATCGCACGGTAGGAGCGACGGAGCGCCTCGAGGGCGCCGAGCAGGCGTCGGACGCCGAGCCCGACGAGCAGGAACGGCAGCCCGAGCCCCGCGGAGTACGAGAACAGCAGGAGCGCCCCCCTCGCCGAGCCCCCCTGCGCGGCCGCCATCGCGAGCACGCCCGCGAGGACCGGCCCGATGCACGGCGTCCACCCCGCCCCGAAGGCGACCCCGAGGGGGAAGGCCCAGGCCGGCCCGGGTCGGACGCGGGAGAGCAGGGGGCGCCGCTCGGCGTAGAGGGCGGGCCCCCCGAGGCGGAAGGCCTCGAGGAGGAGCAGGACCCCGAAGGTCGCGATCAGGAGGCCCGAGATCCGGGTGCCGAGCTCCGAGCGGAGCACCCGCGTCGCGGCCCCGGTGAACGCCCCGAGCAGGGTGAAGACCACGGCGAACCCCGCGATGAACAGGAGGATGCCCCCCACCTGGCGGTTCCGTCCCTGCTCCGGCGCGGCGCCTCCCGCGACGAACGAGAGGTAGCCGGGCACGAGCGGGAACACGCAGGGCGACGCGAAGGACACCACGCCCGCGGCGAAGGCGAGCCCGGGGGCCCACCACGAGGCGAGGCCGCGCTCGACGAGGTCCGCGACGACCGGCTCCACGCGGGCCAGTGTAGGGGCCGGGCCGCGGATCGGGGCGGGGCCGCCCGCCGCGTGTAGAGTGTCGCTCGACCCGTGGAAGGCTCCACGAGCGCGACCGGCCGGGAGGGGCCGGGCGCGTCGCTATAATCGCCCGGCCGCGTCAGGGGGAACGACGGAGGGATGAGGTCCGCATGAGGGAACGGCTCCGGAGGCTCAGGGAACGGGCCGAGCCGTTCGTCCGGGACTTCGAGTGGACGTGGACGACGGCGGTCCTGTTCTCCATCGGGTTCGTGTTCTACCTCCTCATCACGGCCGTAGTGATCCCCTCGTTCTGGATGTACTTCGCCGAGCAGACCCTCGGCTGGGGCGGCCCGACCGACCTCGAGGCGTTCCTGCGGGCACCCCTCTCGAAGGAGGGGCTCATCGAGCTCCGCGACGCGATCGCCATGGGCCTCACCACCGGCCCCATCGTGATGGCCATGGTCGTGGCCGTCGTCATGCAGAACTGGCGGCGGAAGCTGCGCGGCGGCTCCGCCGAGCGACCGACGGGCGGGTACCGCTGATGCCGTTCACGAAGACCGAGGTCGACATCCACACCGACTACGTGGTCCAGGCCGTGGACCCAGCCTGGCTCGCCCAGGGCGTCCGCTCGCCGAAGCACCTCATGCTGGACCCGGACAACTGCATCCTGTGCCGGGCCTGCGAGGACGTGTGCCCCTGGAACTGCATCTACATGCTCTCGCCCGAGATCGTGCAGGGGGCCGCGGACGGCGCCACCGCCGCGGAGGTGGAGGGCGCCTACGCCGTGTTCGTGGTGGACGACAACGCGTGCACGCGCTGCTCGGTGTGCGTGGAGCGCTGCCCCACCGACACCTTGTACTATGCGCGCCTGCCGGAGGGGACGGCCAGCCGGAGGACGATGGCCGCCGTCCCCACCTCCCAGAAGGTCGACGTCGAGGGGGAGACGGAACGCCCGTGAAGCTGAAGCCGCCTGCGCCCGGGGCCGTGTTCGACCGGTTCCGCGAGACCGAGGTGTGGAAGTCGATCTTCCGGCCCGGCTCGATCTTCCGGAAGGGGTACAAGGACACCTCGCGCGACCGCGCGCTCGCGACGATGAACAACGTCCTGTACCACCTCCACCCGGTGAAGGTGAAGCGCCACGGGCTGAAGCTGACCTACACCTTCTGCCTGGGCGGCCTGTCGTTCTTCCTGTTCATCCTCCTCACCGTGACCGGCATCTTCCTGATGTTCTTCTACCGGCCGATGGCCGAGCTCGGCTCGGCCCAGGCCTACACCGACATGCAGAACATCCGCACGTCGGTCTTCTTCGGGGACCTCGTGCGGAACCTCCACCGGTGGGGCGCCCATCTCATGGTGTTCTCGGTGACGCTCCACATGGCTCGGGTGTTCTACACCGGCGCCTACAAGCCCCCGCGTGAGTTCAACTGGGTGGTCGGCGTGGTCCTGCTCTTCCTCACGCTCGGGCTGTCCTTCACCGGCTACCTGCTGCCCTGGGACCAGCTCGCGATCTGGGCGGTGACCGTGGGGACCTCCCTCGCCGGCTACTCCCCGTTCATCGCCAAGCAGGCCAACTTCCTCCTGCTCGGCGGGGTGGTGGTGGGCCCGGAGACGCTGCTCCGCTGGTACGTGCTGCACGTCCTCGCGCTGCCGTTCGTGATGGTCATCTTCCTCGCCGTGCACTTCTGGCGGATCCGCAAGGACGGCGGCATCTCGGGACCGCTGTGAGACCGTGAGGCGTTGACGATGCCGCGAGACGAGACCCCGCTCGACCAGGAAACCTTCGACCGGGTCCTC
>BEHO01000143.1 GCA_002898915.1 bacterium HR12 | reverse complement strand
CACAGGATCGCCGCGAGGTGCACCCCCGCGATCCCGTCGATCATCGCGTGGTGCACCTTGAGCAGCGTGGCGACCTCCCCGCCGGCGAGCCCCTCGATGAACCAGAGCTCCCACAGCGGCCTCGTGCGGTCCAGGGGGGTCGAGAGGACCCGGCCCACGAGGTCCGCGAGCTCCCGCACCCCGCCCGGCGCCGGCAACGCGGCGCGGCGCACGTGCAGCTCGAGGTCGAAGCGGGGGTCGTCCACCCAGACGGGGAGGGCGAGGTTGCCCGGGATCATCCGGACCCGCTGCCGGAGCCGCGGCACGAGGTGGATCCGGGACGCGAGCTGCGCCACCACCTCGTCGAAGGGGAGGCGGCCGTCCGGTCGGGTCGACGGATCGAACACGGACAGCGCCGCGACGTGCATGTGCATCGGCGGCCGTTCCAGGTACAGGAACGCCGCGTCCAGCGGGGTGAGGCGCTCGCGGCCCATCACCCCAACGGTACCGCCGGTCACGGGATCTGCTGCTCCTGGGGCCGCGCCGCCCGCGCCAGGCTCGCGGCGACCGCCCCGGCGAGGATCAGCGCGCCCCCCGCCGCCACCCCCAGGGTCACGGGCTCGTCGAGGAACGCCGCCCCCAGGATCGCCGCCGCGAGCGGCTCGGTCGCCGCGACGATGGCCGTGCGCACCGCGCCGATGCGCTGGAGACCGGCGAGGAGGGCGACGAAGGCGGCGGCGCTCGCGCTCCCCATCCCGAGGAGCGGCCACCAGCCGCTCGCGCCCTGCGGGAAGCCGAGGCGGCCCGAGACCCAGGCGAAGACGAGCAACCCCGCCGAGGCCCCCGCGCTCACCCACATCGCGCTCGTCATCGGGTGCGTCCGACGCAGGGCGGCGTCGGCGCCGAGGAGGTACCCGGTGTACGTGAGGGCCGCGCCGAGGGCGAAGAGCACCCCGACCCCGTCGATGGCGAGCCCGGCGCCCGTGGCGGCGACCAGCGCCGTGCCGGCCACGGCGAGCACGAGCGCGGTCGTCGTCAGGCGGGCCGGCGCCCCGCCGCCGAGCGCCCACGAGACGAGCGTGACGAAGACCGGGTAGGTGAAGAAGAGGAGCGTGACGGCGGCCGCCGTGCCGTGCTCCGCCGCGGCGAAGAAGAGGGCCGACTCCACCGCGTAGCCGGCGACGGCGAGGACGCCGATCCACCGGCCCTCGCCCCGAGCCGGCAGGAGCGGACGCCCCGTGGCCACGGCCGCCAGCGCGAGCAGGATCGCCGCCAACCCGAACCGGATCGAGAGCAGCGAGGGGACGGCGAGGCCCTCGCGGAGGGCGAGCTTGCCGAACAGCACCACCGCGCCGAACAGTCCGGCGGCCAGACCGACGAGGGAGCCGCCGACCAGATCGCGACCGGCGGCCGGACGGGTCCGGGTCGAGGACGGTTCCACCGTCAGGCGAGCTCGATCCGCATCCGCTTGAAGCCCCGCCCCTTGCTCTCCGTCCTCACCACCCGGACGCGGCCCACCTCCGCGGTCGACCGCACGTGGGTTCCGCCGTCCGCCTGGCGATCGAGGCCCTCGATCTCGATCACGCGGATCGGATCGATGTGCTCGGGGAGCAGGTTCACCTTGGTCCGGATCAGCTCGGGATCCGCCAGGGCCTCGGCCCGGGGGAGGAACCGCACCCGCACCGGCCGGTCCCGCGCGAGTTCCGCGTTGAGCTTCGCCTCGACCTCGAGGCCGAAGTCCTGGCTGATCCGCTCGAGCTCGAAGTCCATGCGCGCGGCGCCCGGCTCCATGTTGCCCCCGGTCACCTTGGCGCCGTGGTCGCGGAAGACGATCGCCGAGAGCGCGTGGAGGGCCGTGTGGGTGCGCATCAGCAGGTGCCGGCGCTCCCAGTCGATCTCGGCCACGACCGGGACGCCGACCGGCGGCGCCTCGCCCTCGAGGAGGTGGAGGACCTCGCCATCACGCCGGACCGTGTCGACGACCCGCACCTGGCCGCCCTCCCACCGGAGGACGCCGACGTCGCCCGGCTGGCCGCCCCCGCGGGCGTAGAAGACCGTCCGATCGAGGACGACGCCCTCCGGCGAGGCGGCGAGCACGACCGCCTCGCACGATCGCAGGTACGCATCGGTCGCGCAGAGCTCCTCCGTCATCGGGCCAGAGCCTACCCGCCGAGGAGGAACCGCCCCACGCGCTCCACGAGCTCGGGCAGGGCGCCGAACAACGCCTCCTGGCTCGGGTAGACGAGGAGCTCGCTCGCCGGCATGAGCTCGTGGAGGAGGTGCCCGAGCTCGGCGGGGTGGATCTCGTCCCCCTCGATGCAGACGATCAGCACCGGCCGCGTGACGCGTCGGAGGAGCGCGCGATCCTCGACCGGCCGGTCACGGATGACCTCTCGGATCGCCCGGGCGAGACCCTCCGGGTGGTCGTGATCCCACAGCATCCGGTCGAGCTCGAGCTTCCAGGGCGTTCGGACGTACTCGGCCACGCGCTCCGGCCGCGACAGGATGGCCTGGAGGGCCTGCTCGGGGGTCTTGCCCTCGAGCTCGGCGGCCATCCGCTCGTACCGTTCGACGAAGGGGAAGGGGAGGTCGAGGGCGGCGGGGAGCAGCCACACGGTGCGCTCGAACCGGTCCGGGTCCCGCGCGAGCAGGCTCGCGATGGCCCCGGCGCCGAGGGAGGTCCCGACGGCGCGGGTCGCGCCGTACGCCCTGGCCACCGCGTCGAGATCCCGGGCGAAGTCGACGAAGCGGTAGCCGCGCTCGGGAGCGCTGGACCGTCCGTGGCCGCGGAAGTCGAACCGGACCTTCGTGCCCGGGACGTACGGGGTGAGGGCCGCGAGCTCGTTGCGGTTGTTCGTCAGGCCGTGGGCGACGACGGTGACCGGCTCGCCCTCGCCATCGACCTCCACGTACAGCTCCGCGTCCCCGGTCCGCAGGAAGGGCACGGCGCTCCCATCACCCCTCGCCCGGGGCGGATCCCTCGACCAGCTCGTCCCGGGGCGCGAAGTGCTCCCGGATCCTCGACGACCACCACGCCACGAGCCCGGTGAGGGCGAGGAAGGTGAGGCCGGACACCACGAGCACCGCGCGGACGCGGGCCGGATCGTTCTCCGTCCACAGGAAGGCGAGGATCAGGGCCGGGACGATGAACCCCAGGTTGTAGGCGATGTCGAAGAGGGCGAAGGCGCGGCCCCGGAAGTCGTCCGGCATCGCCTGCTGCATGATCGTGTCCGCGGAGATCTTCGCCACGAAGAACGCGAAGAACCCGGTGAACAGGAGCGCGGCGAAGCCGGGCAGCGCGACCCACCACCCGAACACCGACGTCCCCGCGCCGAGCAGCGTCATCGACCCGAGGAGCAGCCGGAGGGGCGGCACGGTGTCCTTCCACCGCTGCGCGAGCACCATCCCGAGGGCGCCCCCGACGAAGCCCAGACCGCCGACGAGGCCGAGGGCCAGGGTGTCGGCGCTCCCCCCCTCGACGAGGTTCTTCGCGTAGAGCGCGAACACGAAGAGCGCGAACCCCCAGAACTGGTAGCGGATCATCTGGAAGGAGGCGAGCCCGAGGGCCCCGGCCGGGCGCGACGCCACCTCCCGGAGGCCGGCCACGATGTCGCGGACGATCCGCCGGAGCTCCTCCGCGAGCGTCGCCTCGTGCGGCGTCGCCTCCATCCGACGGATCCGGCCGCTGACCACGGCGGCGACCACGAGCACGCCGGCGCCTCCCAGGACGACGAGCCACGCGGGGAGGGCCGCGCCGAGCCCGAACGCCAGGCCGGCGCCGAGGACCTGGAAGAGCGCGCCTCCGGCCTGCGAGAGACCGTTGCCCTGCAGGAGATCGCGGCCCGCGAGCACGTCGGGCATGGCCGCCGACTTCACCGCGAGCACGACCCGCACGCAGGCCTGCATCACGAGCATCCCAGCGATGAGCGCCGCGGTGATCCCCACCCGCCCCTCCGACGTCCCCCCGCCGAGCGGCAGCAGGGCGCCGAACGCCACCACCGTCACCACGACCGCCGTGACCACGTTGGTCGCCGAGAGCACCCGCCGCCGCTCGAAGCGGTCGATGAAGACCCCGATGAAGGGGCTGAGGAAGGTGTAGGGCACGTACAGGGCGAGGACCACCTTGAGGAGGTAATCGGCGCTGGGGACGGTGGTGACGTCGAACCCTCGCTGCCCACCGAAGGCGATCGACTTGGCGATCGAGCCCCGGACGAGCCCGTCGGCGGCCATCGCGAGGAACTGCACGCTCATGAGCGTCGCGTAGTCGGGGCGGCGGAAGACGGAGAACATCCGATCGAAGAAGGCCCCGACCCGCTCGAGCGCTGCGTGGATCGGCCGTCTGCCGAGCGCGAGACCCCCGCCGGCGAGGGTCGCCAGGCCGACGGTCGCCCAGGCGTGCGCGACACCGAAGGGCGAGCGCGTCACCGCGACGACCAGGACGCCGGCGAGCACCGTGAGGGCGATCGAGATCGTCGGGACGAGGGCCACCCGCTCCCACGCGCCCTCGGTCCC